>NZ_AP026830.1:912055-1216074 GCF_026000775.1 Vulcanisaeta souniana JCM 11219
TTACTTTCCAGGAAGACCGTAATGCGTGCTATGACTAAAACAAACAAATATAGTGAATGAATAATTAATCGACTAAGAAATTTAATGAATTGGTGGGAGAATCAATAATAGGCTCAATGATCTAGGTAGGAGGGTTAATGACTTGATATAATAGTAGAATCAATAAAGTCAGTAATGGACTTGAACTCGACCTTAATAACCACGTATTAACTTATTTCGAGAACTATGGCAATGATAATAGAGGGCGACCTGATGCTGACGCTGACACGCTCACAGTAATAACTCAGTGACACTCTTAATTTTCCAAGTCTCATATTCAGCGTCTCGTTGCCTATACTATTCATTGTCTCAACGATTATGAGATTCCCTGCAAAAATGCCCATCACGTTGTGTATTTTAACCACGGCATTAGAAACGAGGGGTAATGTTAAGCAGAAGCTGCTACTCGCTGGGAATTGATAATACTTACCGGGCTGGTTATAGCCAACAACGTCCACAATAACCTCAGTCACAACGGCATTCACGGTGTACCTACTACCATTGAAATAAACCGTCTCTGGTATTTTAAGTATGTTATGGGTAAAACCCCGTAGTGATAGAACATGTATGATGGGTACTGTACAGTCACATTGACCGACTCACCATTAATAATGATTAGTGGATTGAAGAACCGCTGCCTCGGTATATTAACCACCATGCCAACCCATGAACCAGCCGATGATACACTTTGCGTACCCAAGGGTGCAATTAACGTCAGTATTGACATTAGTATGGGGACCACGCCGTCAGTCATAAATACGGCCACCAAGACCCTACTGCCCATTTAACTTTAGTGGCGGTCATAAGGCCTCTGACTACGTTTCTATGAAACCTATCTCGAGGAATTTCTCAGTTAACCCAGGACTTAGCCGTAGAATGCACTAGGAGGTAATAAGCGAGGGTAAAATCGAGAAGCTTGGGGATAGCCAGGGCAATGGCGAACTTAGCCTACCAAAACACAGGCACTAATGCATGGTCACCAGTCCTAGTTAATGGCATTGCATTGAATTCTTTAACGATTTTAATGAAGCAATTGATGAGGTCTGCGGCCCCGGCGAGGAGGAGTAATTGCATTAGTCGTTTTCACGTTACGGGCTTTAACACGAGGAGAGAAGGATTTATACCTATGGTATTAATATGAGTGGAAGAATTCACCGTGACACGCATTAATAGGGATGGAGAGTTGCGGGAGAGACTGAGGAAGATAGCCAACGAGCTCAGGGAGTTACTTAATGATGTTAGTGTTGAGGAGGTTGTTAGGTTGATTAGGGAGGATAGGGATTCCAGGTAAGGCTTGGTTATGACGTCATGGAGCGTTAAGGGGTAGACTATTTATGGTGAGGGGTTAGAGAAAGAAGGGTGTTGATTTTAAGGGCTTTGATTTTGGGTTTGGTTATCCTAACCAGCAGCTTGTTGTGTAGTAGAAGCCGTTGCTTGAGCTCCAGCCCGAGGCGGCTGGCGGGACTATGTACGCGCCGGAGCTATAGGAGGTCATTGCGACATTCGAATTAACCCAAACGTCCCAGTTTATGTCGTATGCTATGTGCTCAACCAAGGTGCCGCTTATTGGTATGAAGCCGAGTAGGTAATACGTGCACCCGTTCGTCTCATTAACAACGACTGAGGAGCCGGCGGGTATTGTGTATGCCGAAGACTGCGGATTATAGGCAGGGCCCATGTATGTATAGCCCTCGCTCTCAACCCCATATATCTGCTCCTGCTCCGCATATTGCGTACTCTGCGGTGTAAAGACCCAGGTCTGATTATATGCGGATGGTCCCAATGGCGTAACCGCAGCTGGTTGACCATACAATGATATTGTATATTCTGGGCAGGAATAAGTCGTGCTAACGGAATTAGAAACCGTAATGCCCGTACCCGAGGTTGAGAAACCGGTAGCTAGGCTGATGCCGTACGATGTTGATTGCGTACATGTCTGTGCATGTGGGTCAGCACCGGCTGTGTTTGTCCAGTAGCCTGGTTCGTAGCCTCCACCACTTCCTGCTATAAACTCAACGTCCCCAGGTAATTGTGATGCGCTTATGTAGCCCATCTCATACTCATAGACCACGTATGATGCCAAGGCGTCCTGGAAGGACTTAAGATACTCAATCTGAGTGCCGGAGAACGGTGAATAAGCAATGTAATTATAGAGCTCGGCATAGCCAGCCGAGTATCCATTATAATCATTATAGACAAGTACCGACCACGATAGGCAAAAGTCAACTACGAAGTTGCCAAGTGAATCCTCGTAGGATTGCTGACCATAGACAATTGCATACGCGGTACTACTGATTTGGGATGGCTGTTTAGTAGCCGATACGGACAGCTCCGCGCATAAATCGTCTGATGGGTCTGGTGTTGGTGTTTTTGTTATTATTGGTGTCCAGAACTTGCTTGCTATGTTTAGTGCCGCACTTAATGAGTGCGGTCCTATCACTAGTACTTTGTTGTTTCCGTAGGCAATCACATAGTCTAGGCCGTTTAGGTACTTGGGCACTGGTATTGCGATGATGCTCGTGTTGTAAGCCCTCGACCACGCAACAGCCAAAACCAACTCAATAACCGACACCTCACTCGCATTACCGTGGATGACCACGAAGTCACCACGCTTAATTAACTCCCTGATTAGTTTGAAGTTTGTTGAGTTCACGTTCACGTGGACCAAGCCACTCACATTCGTGATCAAGCCAGGCCCAATTACAGACCAATCAATGACAACTAAGCTATTACCGGGCAAACTAGGCAACTCATTAACCGTCACAGGCTTGATCAGTGATTGATTAATGCCAGCACTAACCAGTCTCTGAACAAGCGTTGATGGGCCGACTACGTAGATTGGAATGTTCAGGCTAATTGGCAAACCAACAACGCCCTGGTTTGCCGTGGAGAATCCACTGGTTTTTGTATTACCAACCTTCACACCATGACTAACGAAGATCCTCGGCGGGGCAAGGAGTACTGAGGCAACAACCACCACAATAACCACGGCAGTTATTAACAAGAGCCTCGATCTAGAACCCATAACCATCAAGAGCGTAAAACCCACGGACTTTTTTTTACTTCGGGTGTTCACAAAAAGTGAGTCGAGCAAAATAGAAAGCAACCCCACCTTACCATGACGTGATGCATAGCCCTGACTCCGTGCACTGCGTGGCTTAAATTAGTATGTGTCGCTTGTGGCCGTTATTGATTATTGCCTGTGGTCGCTGGATAATAGCCGCTTTACTTTATAGGCCCTGGCTCGGCATACGTGTTGGTTGGCATACGTAATGTTCATTAGTATTGCATAGCGGTGCGTGGTTCTTAGCTAGAAATGGATATAAATGCTGTGGATTTTATTGGCTTGTGTGAAGATGACCGCCATAACTGATGACGAGTGATGAGGAACTTGGGTTCTCGATGAGTAGTGCCCTAACTCAATCATTACTTATTGATTTCGTGAATTCCTCATATAGGTTCTCCAGGGTCTTTATAACGCCGTCACTCAAGTAATCGCTGTCAGCCGTACCCACGTACTTCATTAATTCCTCGGCGTTGGTTGCCGTAACCATCACAGTGCTCACCGGGTAGGAGAGAACGTACTTAATGGCCAGGGTCTCCAGGTCCATGCCCAGGGATTGAGCAATGGGCTTTATCCTCGTGTTTGTAAACCCCAGAGCCTTCACGAGCCAGTTTCTGCTCCTCAAGTTTCTATGATCGCTAGGTCCAAAGTTTATTTCCTGCTTACTCGTTAATACATTCGATGCATGCGGAACCCTGGTTATCAAGCCCACGGACTCCTCAACACCACGCCTCATCAACGACTTGCCAGGCTCCTGCTCAAGAACATTAAACACGAACATTATTGACTCATAACCCTCATCAATCGCCGCCAAACCCTCATTGAGGACATTAGTCTCCGGGCCGAGGGCAACACCTAAGTGTTCGACATAGCCCTCCTCCACGAGCCTCAACAAAGCCCTATGTAATTCCTTATCCCTGATTACATTGATTGGTGGATTGTGAAGTTGAAGTAGTGTTATCCTCCTGCCCAACCTATTGAAGGACTCCCTGACCGCATTAATGATATAGCTAACGCTGAAGTTCTGGACATGCCTACCATTAATTAATTTACCAACCTCATAACCAACCTTCGTGAATACATTAACGTCATAACCCCTAAGAGCCTCACCGAGTATTTTCTCGCTAAGTCCATCGCCATACATGTCCGCCGTGTCGAAGGTGTTTATTCCTAGGTCAAGGGCAGTCCTTATTAGGGCAATGTCTCGCTCCCTGTCATGGGCCCCATACATGTCCGTGCCAATGACCCAAGCCCCAAAACTAATCTCCGAAACCCTAATACCCGTCCTTCCAAGGGCCCTGTGATGCATCACCAAGCCACTAATTAAATCGACATTTAAACGCTGACTTAATGACTAGGCACTTTAACTAGTGCTAGCCACACACTGCGTTATGCAAGGTTTATAATGCCGTTAATCGCCATTAACCCAGTCCCATGGAATTGGGCAAGCCCTGGATTAATTTAGGTGAGTATAGGAGAACGCGACTAATGGAGGCGCGTTACGAG
This sequence comes from Vulcanisaeta souniana JCM 11219, assembly GCF_026000775.1. Classification (GTDB taxonomy): domain Archaea; phylum Thermoproteota; class Thermoprotei; order Thermoproteales; family Thermocladiaceae; genus Vulcanisaeta; species Vulcanisaeta souniana. The sequence continues at coordinate 916,665 of NZ_AP026830.1, forward strand.
GCTGAGATAGCAATTAGAATGCTCGGTGAGGGCTTGAGCAGGAACGCGACCGGTAAGGCATTCCAGGCATGGAAGTCCTTCCTCGCGGCGATATCCACCGGTATGATCAACGAGTTAAGCAAGGTATATAGGCGTAAGGTAAGGGTTAGGGGATTGAAGGAGAGGATTAATGAGGCATTGTACGTGGTGGCCTTCATGCCCATGACACGCGTGTTCGAGGTATCCAAGGTACTTGCCGCACTAAGCCCAATGATACCGTACCTAACCCTGGCATCCCTCGAACTACATAGGTACCAATACAATGGGCCGGATAGGGAGGGGTATTCAGCGTGTTTAGGAGTGATGATGACGCTAGGGAGTTCATATGCAAGTTCCTAACCGACATGGCAGTTATATACCGGGAATTAACCAAGGAGGAATTCATAGACCTAACACAGTGCAAGCCAAGCACTTAAGCCTGGTACTCCTTAATGATGGGCCCTCAACCATTACCTACCCTGACCACCGTCCCCAGCACTTCTTTCCTTCTCAAGCCTTGTCGCCCAGCCGATCCAGGCCACCGCGTACCAATAAATCTTCCACACGTCAGGAAACCTATACCTATACTCCCTAACCAACTTCCAGGCAAGCTCCTTAAACCTATACGCCTCTTCAAGCGTCAACTCATCCTTCTGAATATACCTCCTAATCTCCTCAAACTCCGCCTTCGTCAAAGGATTACCACTGATCCTGCTAGCCAAGGACTCAAAGAGCCTATTCAACTCGCCCCTAATGACTGAGGCTGCCTCAGGCCTTAACACGCCCTCGTAACTCAGCATCTCAATCATAAACTCCTGGGAGTTGCGTATGGTTGTTGTAAAATCAAGGAGAGACCTCCTAAGCCGTGAAATCCCATCCTCAACCTTCTCCAACCTAGCCTTGACATTACCTAATTCAACCTTTATGCCACTTAACTCAGACTCAACGCCACTTAACCCTTTCCTTAACTCATTGAGCCTATCCTCAATGCCCCTAAATCTACTGCCCAACCAATATGCCGTAGACACCGCCGACACAACTACCGTGATCACCACGCCAATAAATCCAATAAGCACCTCATCCATACCCAAGCACTCTAAATTAACAAAAACAAAGCCATATAAGCCTTCCCAAAAGGCCAAGGGACAAGGCCTAGCGCACATGCTATATAGCCCGTGTAAACCATGGTTCAGGCCACTGAGCATTTAATCAATAAATAAACTATTTATTTAATCAATCATTATACATATAGTATCTATACCATAGCCCGGTGCGCGCGCCCGCACCTACTCGCACAGGGTCTTATTTCAATTACACATAAATGAGAATACTCGCATTCCAACAATTAACGCCTAGACTAATTAAACCTAGGTGACAAAAAGAATGACAAGTCTCGCCCTTCAGGGCGGGGAGGAGGTCAGAAGAACTTAAACGCATCCCTTATTATTACATAATATATACCATGATGACTGATTCCTTATAGTTACTTAATATTAAAAACATCATGATATAGCTTTTCCTCAATTATTCATGCCTTGTGTGCGACGTAATAATTAAAGCAGGTCGTAATGATGGGCAAGTTTAAACACCAAGTGACGATTAAGTGGACTTTGTGAGTTTTGCGAAAAGGACTAAACTAGGCATTTTCCATAATGCTGTGATGAAATAACAAAGATCTTAAACGAAACTTAAACTAAGCTTATAAATTAGTATAAAGCGTTACTAATGATGAAAAGATCATTTGTGATGACTGCATTGATGATAGCCGTGATCATCATAGCCATAGCAATTGCCATATTAAGGTCATCAATGCAATCCACATTGCCTATGAGTTACGTCAATAAACTCAAGGAATTGCTGATTAATGGTTCCTTCACTGCGACGTACAATAGAAGTTTTATGGAGACAATAAAAACAAGTTATGGTTATCAGCGAACCGCGCAGTGCAATGAAACAATGCAGTATGGTATTGGGTCAATTAATGATGGTAGGATCTTCATCAACACCGAGGAAACTTCATGCATGCCCTCCAACATACCCATTCTACCTACGGTAGAATTGGCTTATTGGACTAACGGAACGAGTATGTGCTTTGCGGTATACTCAATGGTGAACAACCGTAGTGAGGGAACCATTAATTGCTACCCTCCTGGGACATACCCACTGCTTAGGGTGTTCATGCCATTTAATGAGTTTTTGGGTAATGCTACATTCAACCTAGTCACCAGTGGGTATAGTGCCAATTACTCGGTGATTACATACATACATTACGTAAATACCACCAAATGGAACGGTCAAGCAACCTACTGTTTCCAGGTAATTAGCAACATAACTTTATCGCAAAGTGTGGCGCAGGGTTATAGTAATATTGCTATTTTAACCTCATTAACATGCCTACTACCCAATGGTTTACCAGCCATTACAATATTTAATGAGACAGTAATAACGAAGTCTTCGTCAAGTGCCGTTACGTATACGATTATGCAGGGCAGATCTGAACTAATAAACTACACACTGAATTACTTCAACACAACGGCGTTTAATGAATTAATATCAAAAATAAGGAGTTAGGGAGGTTACCGTATGGCAGGCCTACATGATTATTTAAATACATAGTTTCACCTAAACCGTGAACTGCTAATTAAGGATTGCACTTAATATTGATCAATTCTACATTACCTGACCCATTAATCACTATCGCGGTATCCGTGGCGTTTATGAACCTGTTTAACCACGAACCCGTGTTAGCTATGCGTAGCTCATTATTTATATTAGGTACGTGTGTATGCCCAATCACGATCCAATCATCCCTCCCAGCCCTCACAGCCAATCTAACCAACTTATCGTATAAACCACTAAGTAATTTATTCATCAGGGATGCAATTAATCCATTCTTAACAACGTAATCACCATGCAGGAACCAAAAAGTCTTACTGCCCATGACCAGCTTCACCGCCCCACGAATCACCCTAACATTAACATTATCAATGCTGTACCTAGTCTCTTTATGATAAAACCTTGGATCGTGGTCATGCATCGCCATTACATAGATCACTTCCCTCAATCCATTAATGCCTGACAAGCTTAAGCGTTGTATTAATTCATGCATATGCAATTGACTCATCACTTGCCTGTGTGCCTTGTCGAATAGGTCTCCGTTAATAACCAGGTAAATGTTTTCCTTGTCTAGGCTCCTCAGGTAATTGCCAATACAGCAGAAGTTCCTTTTGTTTGATTCTAGGTGTAGGTCTGATATGGCGATTATTAACGGGTCATTACCCAACTCTATTGTCGCCACATAAGCTTTTTCGTATATGAATGGCATTTCATAAATCAGTAATGTAATGATTAATCCCAGCACTAATGATACCATAATCACCGCTTGATTCATGATGCCTAACCTTAACGTGTATTGTTAAATATTTAATGGTCAGTGCTCCGCCGTTTGGCTTCATTGCTCATAGCCCTTAAACTTCATCATCAATAATTGTTTAAAGGGACTTGCGGTTTTAAGGTTTTTGTCATGGGGCCCTAACCACGGAGCTCACGATGTATATTACCGTTTAATTTCGTGATTATCTATATTATCTATAACCTACGCAATGCTTATAAATAGGTTGTCCAAGTTGTGCTTGGGTGGTTTTATTGCCAGGTACGCAATAATCGGGCTTGGTAAAATAGGGACTGCCATAGCCAAGTCCCTAATAAAGTCTGGCGTTGATCCTACAAGTATAAGCGGTAGTGTTAGGAGAGTTGAGAGCATTAGTAGGGTTGGGCATGAATTACCTGGCGTATTTGTGACTACGAACAATGCAGAGGTTGTTAAGGGTGCGGACATAGTAATACTAGCCGTTAAGCCCTACCAAGTCCTTGATGCCCTAATGCCCATACGTGATCTGCTCAGTAGCGATCAGTTGCTTATTTCTGTAGTTGCTGGGGTAACTACGGGCATTATAGAGGGCTTCGTTCTGTCGAAGGTCATTAGAGCCATGCCGAACATAGGCATTGTGATTGAGAGGGGCGTAACTGCCGTTGCGCCTGGTTCAAGGGTTTCTGAGGATGATGTTAAGAGGGCCTGCGGTATATTTAGTTCCATGGGCAGGTGCGTCGTTGTTAATGAGCGTTACATGGATGCAATAACCGCTATTAGTGGTTCTGGGCCTGCCTTCATGGCTTTAATACTCGAGGCACTTTGGGAAGCCGGATTACTGCTTGGCATACCTACTGATATCTCCTGGGAATTAGCCGTGGGCACCCTGGAGACCAGTGCTGAGTTGCTTAGGTTTAGGAAACCGTGGGAAGTCGTTGAGGAGGTTACGACGCCTGGTGGCGTGACGATCAGGGGAATTAAGGTTGCTGAGGAGGGTAGCCTTAGGGGTTTGATTATGAGGATGATTGAGGAGACCGCGAGGAGAGGTGGTGAGATCAGTAGGGAAATCGAAGCAGGCATTAGGTCAAGAATTAATAATTGATAGACGCAATATTTAACTACTTCTTTAAAATTGGAAGTCTTCGTGGGTAAGGGAACGAGGAGTGTGCGTGGCAGTACTAGGCATGTAAACGATGAGGCTGGGTCCGTTATTGAACCAATATACCAAACATCATTGTTCGACTTCAGGGAGCCTGAGGACCGGCCCTCACTGCACGGTGTTGTTCCGCTTAAGTATAGTAGGGAGGACAACCCAACCGTTTATGCCGTGGAGAGCAAGATGGCCGAGCTTGAGCACGGCGTTGATGCACTCGGCACTTCCAGTGGCATGGCGGCAATAACCACATTAATGATGTCGCTACTCTCTAAGGACTCTACGGTACTCATGCCCCTCGACGTCTACGGCTCAACGCTAGTACTCATGGAGAGACTGAACAGGTTTGGTGTCAGGACCGTAATCACCGACCCAGGCACTAATAACGTCATTAACTCCCTAAGGAACAGCATTAATGTTGTGTTCATTGAGTCCGTCTCAAACCCACTCCTCAGGGTTTATGATGTTCCTGAAATAGTTAAGGCTTCCCACGAAGCTGGCGCCACGGTCGTAGTTGACAATACCTTAGCCACGCCAATAGGCCTAACCCCAATTAATCATGGAGTTGACTTCGTGATCCACAGCGCCACCAAGTACCTTAGTGGCCATAATGATGTCGTGGCTGGTTTCATAGTTGGTAATGATGATAGGATCAAGGGTGTTTGGGAATGGAGGAGGTTCCTTGGCACGATCATGGAGCCATTCACCGCATTCCTACTGAATAGAGGATTGAAAACACTTCACATCAGGATGAGAACCCATGAGGAAAACGCCAAGGCAGTAGCCGAGTTCCTAATGAATCACCCAAAGGTCGAGAGAGTTTATTATCCATGCCTCAATAATCATGAGACTCATGAAACAGCGAAGAAACTACTCAGTAACTGCGGTGGCATAGTTAGTTTTGAGGTCAGGGGTGGCTTGAAGGAGGCCATGGCCGTTTATAAACACGCTAAGATGATAATACCGAGCGTCAGCTTCGGAGGCACCGAGAGCATAATAACGCACCCAGCAAGCACAACACACGCACACTGGAGCCCCGAGGATAGGGCCAGGGCGGGCATTAAGGACAACCTACTTAGACTGAGCGTGGGCCTTGAGGACCCTGAAGACATAATCAACGACCTCAGCCAAGCACTTAATTATGCCTAAGCCTAAATTAATTTATAAGAAATTAGTTAATAACTTAGTTAAAATTAATTCGAAATCATTTGCTTAATAGGATGTTATTGTTAAATCAGCTTTCCTAATTTTATGATGCTTTACAATAAAGATTTGTTATAAACACTTATGAAATTTATATACTCCCATCTTATTATTAATTGATGCCACCTTACATAGCGGATCATCCCTTTCCTCCATTGGTGGTGCAAGCATACGTTATTGATATGATATTCACAGATATTACTTTACATAGAGTAGTTTATAATAGTAAGGAATTAGGAATAGATGAGGATACATTACAAAGATTATTAAGTACTGTAAAAGAGTTTCAAAAGAAGAGAATGCAGATATACATTAAATTAGCGGAAATAGTAGCTAAATATCATAAAAGTCTAATTGAAGGTGAAATTGAAGAGACATTAAATATTAAGAATAAAATTGTCGAATTAATTGATGAGTATATAAAATTAGTAATTGATACTAATTTTATAATAAGAAATACTCTTAAAGATAAATGGAATAAGATTAAAGATGATTATATGAAAGAGAAAAAGAAATTTTAAGCGCCATTCCTAATTTCATGAAATAGAGTTCATTTTATCGTGAAATTTTCATGATTAAAACAGTAAGTAAAAAATACAACGTAATAGTTATAATTTATTTGCTATTGTTTTTGGGTAAATTTTTGTTTACGTATGTGTTTTTACGGGCTTTATTTACTGCGGGTTCTAATGGATTTAAGTTATTCCTATTGACTATTGCCTATTCGCTATCAAGCCTCGCCACTTTCGCGCTGGTTAGGGTTAGGACCGCCAGGGCTCTTTATCCCTTTACGTCCCTCCTCCTTCTCATTAACCTTCCTTACCTACGCTTATTCACCACCGCGCTGCTTATGGGTATGTTAAGTGTCCATACATCCTCAGTAATCCCAAGCTTAGTCAGTAAGGAGAGGCTTGGTCGTGTAAACTCAGAGAGGGTCATCATGGGCTCACTGGGTGACTTAATGGGCATTGTGATGGCTTTATTCATTAAGCCCACCTGGCTTTACCTAGCAATACCCCTTTACCTACTAGCGTTGTTGCTTCCACGGTTTGAGTATAGGAGGAGCGAGAGGCTCGTCTTTTCCGAGGCTAGGTTAATTTACCTTAACTCGTTTCTACTGGGTATAGCCTATAGCCTAACCCCAGCACTGATGGTCATGTGGTCCAGGGGTAATACCTACGAATTAGCCCTAATATATTCAGCACCACCAATAAGTAGCATAATAAGTGGTTTCCTTGGCCGTAGACCATTGAAACTGGGGCGTGAATTAATCATTGCTATAGCCTCCACAGTTGTTATGGCTGCGACCACCGGCCTAATGGGCGTCGTGGGCAATCCCGTAATTGCCTGGACCCTCGCCTTAACTCGCTGGTTCTTCATGGCTATGTTTGAAATAGCCATAACAACATTCATACAACTCAGGTGGAGGAGTGATGTACTACCCGGGCATTCCTGGTATTACCCTTAACATTGATGATTGTACAGTGGGCCTTCACAACTGCAGCCCTGATAACCCTAACGGCAGCACTCGTATTGCTGCCATATAAACTTAATACTAAATGAGTCCCATTAAAAATCAATTATTCTGTATTCTAGATGTTGCACATTACATTAATGATTATTGTTCTTCTACCTGAGCGAAACCTGGAATCAACGTTGAGTTATTGAGCAAAAATGCTGAAACCAATTTACGTCCATAGGTATGCTGAATTACTTAAAAACTATAAACTACTTAATGTGTTATCAGTAATGCAAACGCAGAGGCTACAGAGACTTTCGGATAATGTTTACGTTGTGATTGGTAGAACGAATGCCGGCGTGTTGGTTATAGATAATAATGAGTGCGTGATAATTGATACGGGAATTGACGAGGACTCAGGACGTAGAATACTCAACGCTATTAAACCCCTAAACCTAAGGGTTCGCGCCATAATAAATACTCACCATCACGCGGACCACATCGGCGGTAACGCATTAATTGTTAAGAGGAGCGGTGCCACCGTCTACGCAACACCGGAGGATAAACCCTTCATAGAGAGGCCCGTGCTCGAACCGCTTTATCTCTTTGGCTCCTTCCCACCTAAGTTACTTAGGACGAAACTCCTTGAGGCTGAGGGCGTAGTGGTTAGGGACCTGGACGATCTACGTAGGGAGGTGGGTTTTGAGGTGATGCCGCTACCGGGGCATACGATGGGTATGGTCGGGATAGCCTACGGAAATACACTGTTCACGGCTGACGCGTTCTTCCCGGTTGACGTCATACGAAAGTACGGAGCGCCATACCACTTAAATGCCGGCCTCGCGCTTGAAAGCCTTAGGAAGCTCTCCGAGGGCGTGACTAGGTATGAGTACGTCGTGCCTGCCCACGGCGATGTAATGAAGCCTCAAGATGCTATTAACGTAATTAATGAGAATATTAATGCAATAAATAGGTTGAGGGAGCTCGTCCTTAGTAATGTCAATGATCAAGTAGTACTTGAGGACTTAATTGTAAAGCTACTCTCATCGTTGGGTATAAACATTGATTCACCACACAATTACCTGCTGAACCGCTCCGCACTCCTCTCATACATTGCCTGGCTGGCTGATGATGGATTACTAACAATCAACGCCGTGGGCAATAGGCTGATCGTCTCTAGGGTGAAGAGGTGATAATTTAACTGAACTGGCGATACCCTTCTCAACATCATTAACTTAAGATTCCACTTTATATTTACGTAGCCTAACCATGCCATGATGGGCATGCCCCGCAAAAAGGTTGTCGTTATTGGCGGTGGAATCGCAGGATTAACAATTGCAAATACACTAATCGAAAAGGCCAAGGACTCCGTTGAAGTCACCGTGATAACCAGGGATAGGCACTACATCGGTGGACCAACGAGACCATTACTACTAACTAACGAGGAGGAGTACGGCAGGATCATCAGGGGTTATGAGGAGGTTGGGTTGAAGGGCGTCAATGTTGTTATGGGCGACGTGATTAGTATTGACTCCAACAATAGAGTTGTTAATTACGCCGAGACGCTACTCGGCAACCGCGTAAAGAGTTTAAGCTATGACTACCTCGTGCTGGCGCCTGGCGTTGTTTTTGATGGCTCATCAATAAACGGCTATGATAAGTACTGGTACATGAATGCCAATGTTTATGACCCAGGTAGGGTCCACGTTCTCAAGAATAGGGTATGGAATATTAATGGTGGTGCGGTAATAGTATACGCACCAAAGGCGCCCTACCGCTGTGCGCCTGGCCCCGTCGAATCAGCACTTCTCATCCATACAATACTTAAGTACAGGGGTGTTAGGGATAAGGTTAGGATTATACATATTGATGCGAATGATAAGACGCAACCGCCCGTGATAGCTGATGTTGTTAAGTTGATTTACGATAAGGCGGGCATTGAGTTAGTCACTAACCAGGAAATCGTCGAGATGAATGATAGGGAGGTGGTTACGAAAAGCGGTGAGAGGTATAAGTACGACCTGCTGGCAATGCTTGAGCCCAACAGGGTTCCATCATTCATAAGGGACGCTGGGTTAGGCACTGACTGGGTTGAGGTTAGGTCACCAACAGACCTGAGAACTCCAAAGTTCGATGATGTACTCGCCGCCGGCGATGCTGCAAAATTACCATACCCAAAGAATCAAGAAATCGCGTTCGAGAGCGCACTATTTGCCACCAACAAGATCCTAGAGGACCTGGGCAGTGATGAGAGGGTGTCCGTGCAGTATGCATTTGTTGGTTGGGCATACGTCGGTAATATTGAGGGTAAGTTGGAGACTGTAAGTGTTCAATTCGGCTTTGATTACACGCAACAACCACCAAAGCCGAGTAAGGATCCTGAACCGAAGAGGGACTACACTGTGCAGAAGGATAGGTGGATGCAGACGTACCTAAGGAGGTTGTTTGGCTACTGAGCAGCATTTACGTATTAACGCCTCAAACTTATCATCCCCAAGTATCATTAGGTATGCGTCCTCACCATCGTTATAGTAACTCCTTAATACGCCATGCACGTCAAAACCAAGCTTCCTATAGAGCGTTATTGCCGGCGTGTTTGATACTCTGGCCTCAAGTATCACGTGGTCAATACCCCTCTCGGCCATTGAGCATATTGACCTACATATTAACGCGTTGCCAATGCCCATCCTCCTATAGTTACTGAGAACGCCGACGGATATCACGTGACCCTTACCGAGGCCCTCTATGCACGATATTATGTAGCCCACGGGCTTCCCATCCATAAATGCTATGTAGGAGTAATTAGTGCAATTCCTGCATAACCAATTAATGAAACCAAGGGTGTACTGCTCGCTTGGCTTGAATATCTCTCTCTCGAGATTCACTATTATGTCCATGTCATTGTCAGGATCGCATCTCCGTAATTCTAGACTGCCCTTCATTTAATCATAAGCCTGGAAAAGTAATTTAATAATTATACTTTACCACCTATTAAATGGTTGCTAGGATACTCGCCACAGCAGACATTCACTCGCCAAAGTACTTCCCAAGGTTCAGGGAAACCGTTAAAAACCTCGGCAAGTTCGATGCCGTACTCATAGCTGGCGATTTGACGGAAAGCGGAAGCGTCGATGGGTTGAAGATATTAATCAACGAATTAAGGAGGCTTAGTGACACGATAATTGCGGTGCCGGGTAATGAGGATTATGATGAGGTCATGCCGAGGGCTAGGGAGCTGGGTGTCGTTAGGTGGCTTGATGATGAGGTCATTAAATTAACAATAAATGATGTAACACTTAGGATAATTGGTTCGAAGGGGTCCCTGGAGAGGCCGACGACGTGGCAGTTGAGGCACATATCCAATATAGCGGACACGTATAGGCGCAGGGTTGAGTGGCTTAGGAGAACCATAAACTCATCTAGGGAGTTGACAATCCTCCTAATACACTACGCACCAACATTTAAGACACTTCAGGGTGAGGACCCGAGGATTTGGCCCAGCCTTGGGGTTAGGGATTTGGAGGGTGTGATTTTTAGTAATAATGTTATTGCTATACATGGCCACGCCCACAACTCGACGGTTAGGTGCATTAAGTCCGGTAGCTCCTACATAGTTAACGCTGCCTTCACAAATATTTGGAAGCCGGTAATACTTGAGGTTGGTAATGAAGGATTGAGGTCAATAAGTGTTAGTTGTCAGGAGGTTAAGCATGAGAAGGGTGGTGGGCCGTCAATACTTGACTTCATGAAGTAATTACTTAATAAGTCCTTAACCACGAATTTCTGGAATGAGAAGGTCAATCAGTGGCTTAGTGGTTTACCTTGGTATTGCGGCGTATATCGTAGTGATGTCGTATTATACATTGCTGAAGTACCTAACATTTCACACCCACGCTGCGGACCTCGGGATATTCGCCCAGGCATTGGCGTCAACGCTGTATTACCACAGGCTGTTTTATGAGAGTGTTGATGTGGCGATAATACCCAAGCCCGGGCCCATAGGCTATAGTTTCCTAGACGTTCACTTCTCACCAACGTTATTCCTATTCCTACCCGTGTACGCCGTATACCCAAGTCCAGTTACCCTTCTAGTGGTTCAGACCGTGATTGTTGCCCTAGGTGCACTACCAATTTACTGGCTTGGTAAGCACTTGGATAGGGAATGGCTTGGTGTCTTCTTCGCAATTATTTACCTACTTAACCCACTGGTGCAGGGTGCGAATTCCTTCGACTTTCACATGGAGACCATATTCATGCCTCTGTCGCTATACGCAACATACCTATTAATAACGAGGAAATGGAAGATTTATTACCCAGTATTACTGCTCGCTCTGGGCACAATTGAATTTGCACCAATACCTCTCATGCTTCTTGGTCTTTATTACGTGCTGGTTAATGTGAGGAAAAAACGTGAATTAATGCATGGATTGGTTACTATTGCCTTGTCGATAATAATGCTGCTATTGGCTTTATGGATAAAGTCAGTACTCAATCCAGTGGGTCCCACTACAGTGTCGCCATTGTCTGGGTTACCTGAGCAGTACGCATCCTCATTCAGTTTCGGCATACTAGTCTCAGTTATTAAAAACCCGTCCTTAATACCAAGTCTCTACTCAGTGAATGGTACGGAGAAGTTCCTTTACTTCCTAGAGCTTTACGCGCCGACTGCCTTTACGGCCTTCCTAGACCCATTGGTACTCCCGTCACTTGCATGGCCTCTGGCCTCCTTCCTAACAAGTGATGTAATTTATTATAACCCGTTCTTTCAATACAGCTCCTTCTCAATACCCTTCATAATCATAGCGTCGCTGATGGCGTCATCGAAGATCCCCATAGATCAGATGAAGAGATTAATGGTATTAATACTCATATCGACCCTAATCGTATTCCTAGGTGTAGATCCACTCATACACTTTCAATACAAATTAACGGGTACTGATCACAAAATATGGAATGCACTAGGGTTAATACCCGACAATACAACGGTGCTTGTTCAGAACAATCTATATCCACCATTCTCAAACGACATAAATGCCTACACACAGTGGTACCCATGGCTAAAACCAGAATACATAGTGGCCCAACCAAATAACCCGTGGTTCACCTGGTGGGGCACGCCATACAATGAGTACGTGAATGCCGCATTACAGGAGGGATACAGCGTATACATTACCATTGGTAACTCACTACTCGTCTTAAGGGCAAATTACACGGGAAAACCAATAATCTGCGTACCAATTACCGTAAGTATGATACCCGGAAGTATAACCATAATAAATGGCTTATTAAGCAATAACAAGATTATACATACTCCAAGTGAGCCGCCTGGTACCTGGTTTGTGGCCAGCATTGAATTACCGCCAGGCCAATACAATATAACAATGTTATACTCATGGAGTGGACCCGAATACTTGAGGCAGCTAAACACTACATTAGCATACATAAGGGTTAACCAATATACAATAAACTTAACTACAGAAGAGAACACAACATCATTAGTACTGTGGAATAACTATTACGGAGACGTCACGATAACAGCGTACGTTAATTATGTGGTGAATACGACAATATACATGAATCAAATAATAATCACTGGGCCAACATGTAACTAGGAGAACCTAAAGGGCTTTATTTCTATTATCTCAATCTCATCACCAGGCCTAATCCCATAGGTCTCCCTAACCTTCCTAGGAACAGTAAACTGCCTAGAATCCGTATGCCTAGTCCTCAGCAACTTAACGCCCTTAACCGTAATTGGAATCCCATTGTACGAAACCGTGATGACAGCATACTTAAGTCCAGAAATACCCAAAGCCCTAACTAGACTTGCGGGAATCAGAACCTGGTTATTCAGGTAAACCCTAACCTTATACGGTAATTTAGTAACTCCATAACCCGGCGCGCCACGCCCCTGCCTCAACTCCTGCCCATGCATTACAAATGTTAAGGTTCAGGGAAGTATAAAAAATTAATGTTTAAATGTTTAATAGAAAGGGAAACAAAATTGCAAAATCACGGCCGTGTTTATTAAAGTCAGCCTTTACCTGAAACTACCCACTACATGAAGGCCTTAAGGAATGGTGCTCCTTCGTGGCGAGTAGATTATGGTATTAGGACCACGAGTTACATCGGCCTAGGGGCCATGATGGGTAATAGCCATCTGCATTGTAATAATTGATCTCGTAAGCCTTACCACGAATACCATGAAGGGGCTTAGGCTGAATTGATGATTGAACGAGCACGGCGGAGTTATCAAGGCCATGCCAGTGATGAGTACGATTAACACGGCTTAACGTGACCTATCAATAAATAACCTCAATTTAGAACCCATACTCATTAAATTCCTGACAATTCATGGACTTTTAACTTCAGACGCTTTTAAAAGTGATACGAATAATATCAAGATTATTTTCACAATTATTATTGCGACTATCCAATCTAGGGATCATAAGGTGGTGAAGATTAATGATCCGTGTTGGAGCCCCGGCCGGGATTCGAACCCGGGACCTCCTCATTACCAGTGAGGCGCTCTACCAGGCTGAGCTACCGGGGCGGGGTTGAATCCCAATCTAGGGTTTTAAGCATTTCTCATGGAGAATCGCTTAACCGCATTGACGCAATGCCTTACTAACGAGCCACCCAACCTCATTCCACTAATGCCTTTGTAACCTATCCGCACCGGGCAGAGATTGAGGAAGGCATTACTCAAAAGGTACCCGCAGAGTACGGTCGTGATATATTACAGAACCAAGGGGCTCGCCAGGTCGACCCAGGTGATGCGCCGTGGGCTCATTACATGTAGTTAACCATAGTTTATGGGCATACCGTTGTTACGGCAGCACTACAATCCCATGCAAGGATCCGTAACCCGGTGAGTATTCATTACGAGTGCGTAGCTTAGGGCCGGTATTGGCTCATTCACGTACCCGCAGTTCAACGACCATGAACTTAATGCACATTCAACCCCACTCGAGCTACTTTCTCTGAACACCCGAAGTAAAAAAATCCATAAATTTTATCACCCTTGATGGGTATGGGTTCTGGGTCTAGGCTTTTGTTCATAGCCGCCGTGATCATCGCCGCTGTAGTTGCTACCTCAGTACTCGTTGCTTTACCGACGCCTTTAACTAACCATGGCGCCGTGGTTAGACCTAACGATGTTGTGAGCAATAAATTCGCAGACGCTAACCAGGGTATTGTTAGTTTTCCAACGAGTCTTAACATGCCAATCTATGTCGTTGGCCTGCAAACATTAGCTCAAAAATTGATTAATATCGGCATTAATCAGTCGCTGATTAAGCCCGTGGGCCTTGATCAATTAGTGAGTCTACCAAACAACAGTGTTGTCGTTATTGATTGGTCCTTAATTAAGTCTAGCATTATTTCCAGTGGCCCATTGGGCAGGATAACCGTTAACCTAACGAGTCCGGTGATTCATGATTTAGCCATCGCCATTGCTAGGAACGACATAATCGGCATTTATGCGAACGGTAGTGATGAGGGTGTCATCGAGTTCGTGCTAGCCTATTCATGGGCGGTGGCCACGAGCCATAAATTATTGCTCAACATAAATGAGCCAAGTAATGACTACCTACTAGCCTACCCAATAATACCGGTGAGTAGGCATGAACCTGTGGTAATCGTGGTGAGGTGGGTTAAGCCATGGGGACTAATAATAGGGCCAGTGTACCTAAGTCAATTAACAACGGTTATGGTAAACATGATGAGACCGACTACAACAGCGACAACAGTAAGTAGCAACGTAGACCCAGTGCAAGGCGAGGATCCATGCTACGAGGGATACTCCGTCGAATTTAGCAGTGCCTCAAGTCCATCATCCGGTGTGTATGTGACGGGCACTACCACGTTTATATGGGCGGCACCAATGCTTTATTCAGGTTGGTACCAGTACGGCATACCGGGTTATTCTGACGGAAACGGCACGTATTACTGGGATACATGCTTATTGGCATCTAACGAAATCTTTGGTAGTGCACCACCATCAGTCCCCATAAACGTTATCGGTTATGAAGCATATTTAGAGAGTCCTACGATGTATGATAACGGTGGTCTTGAGGGTTACCAGGTGGGTGCCATTGATTACTACACTGGCTATCAGATGTATAAGGAAGGCAAAGTCAGCACATTTGTCGGCGATGGAGGTCCTACTCAATGGATTCCACAATCAACAAGTAGCACGTCTAGTTACGAAATATACTTTGGCTTAGAGGTAGCAGGGCAGGAATTAATTCCGTTTATCGGGATTGGTATATCGTTACCTGCTGGTACTAGCGAGATGATTTCCCTTTCTCAAAATCCAGGATATAGCACAAGCCTACCCAACGTACCCACTATAATACTGTCCAACATCACGTGGACATTCAGTGTAGGTGCCAGCGGTAGCTATGCGACATTCCCAAATGCTTTTGAGGACATATCACCAGCCAGCATATACTTACCGAGTTTATCCACGGAAAGCTATGCGGCATTTCCGGTAGACTTTGAGAATAATGCAGTAACCTCCTGGGTATACTGTGCCCACTTTACTTACCAGACCATTTGGGTTAATGCCTGGTGGGTTATCGATGTTGTACCTTCATCAAGCAGTACTGTGGATCTTTCAAACACAGCCGCATACTGGAACCTTGCAAATGCACCACCTAGCTCTTACGTAAGTGGAGTATCGTCAGGCATAGTTTATACACCATGCACATATTCATAGTATGTCCCAAGTGAACCAACCCGTCAAATACATGAGCGATAATTAGGCCCCGTGATTATTATTAATCATACCCCGGAGGCATCCTTATAATTCATTAATTCCGCGGAGAAGGCCAGGGCCCAGGTTAGGTTTGGGTATACTATCATCCTCTCCATCCCGCCTGGGCCTAGGCCTAGGTACATGTGCATTATGTATAGTATTAGGGCTATGAGGCCAATAGTGCCTAGTATTGGCCATAGTACTCTCCCTGGGCTTCTTGATATCTTTATCGTTGGGTATGATGATATTGATGCAAATAGGAAGGCTATTAATGCGAAGATTAGGTGGAATGGGTGAACGGTCTCTGGGAATATGCCAACGCCCATTGCGCCAATGCCCGTTAGGGCTATCGTTACTGCAAAGACCTTACTAAGTTTCCATGTGAGTATTGCCGCGATTATCAGTAGGAGGCCCATGATTATTATTGAGGAGTTGAATATAACCGCCGTAGGCCCAACGCCCAAATCACTGATGTAATTCCTGGAGACCGAATACCCCGGATAAAGCGCCTCGGCGGTTAGCATCAATAGTAGGAATTCGGCCACGCCAATGAATATTAAGAGCCCGGCCGTACTTAACCTATTGGTGGTCATCGTGTATAAATCATTCTTAACAGCTATTAATTTCTGTAATTATTTAGGTTATGTATATTATTGATTAAACGTTTATTAAGGGGGTTGCAGGCATTGGGGTGGTCATTAACGTGATCAGGGCGCCTCATGTGCCGACAAGCGAGGAATTATGGAATGCGGTGGTTGGTGTATACTTTAGTCTTCAGGCTAGGAACCCAAGCATTGAACCTGGTATTGATAGATTGAGAAGACTCGAGTTAAGGAGGGTTAGGGAGACAAGGAAGTACTTGATTGATACTTTTCGTGATATAGCCCTTGGTATGCCCTTCCTGGACTCTCTGCACCCATTTTACAGGGAACTTATTGAGTTAATGATTGACAGGACCGTGTATAAGCACTCCCTGGCCAAGGTTGGTCACGCAACGAAGGCCCTATCATCCATTTACAGGGACACTATATTATCCATTAGGTCTGCCACCACGAATTATGACATAATTAGAGCCAGAAAGAAATTCCTGAGTAGGGTCAGAGATCTCATCATGGATTTAAAGCCTGAGCTTGATTTCCTGAAGGGCGCTGCGGTTAGGCTTGATAAACTACCAAACATAGAACCTGGGTTATTCACGATTGTTGTTTCAGGCATGCCAAACGTCGGTAAGAGTAGTTTCGTTAGGTGCGTTAGTAGTGGTAGGCCCAGGGTGGCCGAGTATCCATTTACAACGAAGGAGCTTCATGTTGGTCATTTCACTGTACTCAACGATGTAAAGATCCAGGTAATAGACACCCCGGGGCTTCTTGATAGACCACTAAGTGAACGTAATAAGATAGAGCTACAAGCCATATTGGCGCTTAAGTATTTGGCTAAGGTGATAGTCTTTATACTGGATCCTACTAGTCATAGTGGTTACTCATTGACAGAGCAAATAAATCTACTGAGGGAAATTCGGAGCGGTTTCAGCACGCCAACGCTCGTGCTAATTAATAAGATTGATATAGCTACGGAGAATGAGGTAGATGCTGCATTGAGTAATATAACCGTTATTGATGGCTCAATACCCATATTCAAGGTATCAACAATTAACTGCAGTGGTTGTAAGGTCGTCATTGATCACATAGTTGATAATTACGTAATACCCATGCTCAAGGAATCATTAAGTAGACAATAGGGATTAAACATTATAAGTACCCTCAACTTGGCATAATTACAATGCAAATAGCCATAGCAGCACATTCAAGCGCTGTGGATCCCAAGAGCGAGGCCATGGCTAGGGAATTCCTTAAGGAACTTCATTCCCAATGTCCAGCGGCTACGTTACTACTTGGTGGTTACTGGGGATTCATGAAGTCCATAGTTGATGATTCATTGAAACTGGGATTCAGGATCGTTGTTATACTTCCCCTGGAGAGACATGATGCTGAGTTACCAAGTGGTGTTGTTAGGATCGACAGCGGGTGCGAGTTTAGGTGTAGATCCGTCGTCATGGTTAGGTCCAGTGATGTACTTGTGGCATTGGGTGGTGGCGCCGGCACAATGATTGAAGTACTACTGGCCTACGCAATGGGTAAACCTGCTTATGTCTTGGTTGGGACTAACCTGAGTAGTGATGCCCTGCCCAAGGCATTTCCTGAATATGTTGATGATAGGAGGGTTGTCAGGATTAGGTACTTCGACGACCCAGTTAGGCTGGCTAGGGAGGTTTGTCGGGAAAGGATTACGAGTATTAAGACAATGTTTGGTTAGTCGCAGATAAGGGTTTAAAAACCCATTAATTAATCATGATTCGATGCCATCATTGCTGGATAAAATTAAGCCCATGAGTATTGGACAGGAGAGATTCCTAAACGCACTTAAGGATTCAAGGAATGAGATAGTCGGTGCCTTTGGCCCAACTGGTACGGGCAAGAGCCTTATTTCATGCATTTACGGAATCTCATCAGTACTTGCCGGAACCTATAAACGGTTCATAATAACTAGGCCGGTCGTTGATGTTGGCACCAGTAAGTCATTAACACCCGAGGAATTGGGTGACTTGTACTATAAAATCGCCTCGGCTTATCTTGAGGACATTCTTGAGGGATTAATGGATAGGGAGGAGATAACGAGGCTTCTCCAGGAGGGTAAGGTAATGGTCACCGATGTATCCTACCTAAGGGGCAGAACGTTCGATGACTCGTTAATATTCCTAGACGATGCGCAAAACACCCAACCTGAGAACGCCGCGGAGATACTCATGAGGATTGGTAGAAACTCACGGCTAATAATTGCGGGTGACCCAGTACTACAGAAACCACTTGGTGCTGAGAAGGATGGTGCAACACTACTCAGGGAGGTTCTACTTAATGAGGAGAATGCGGTGGTTGTAGACCTAGGCCTTAAGGACATCGTTAGGCCAGGTGCCAAGAGAGGTGTTAAGGTGTCCTTCGAGTTGAGGATGAGGAAGAGGGAGTTGAGTAATATGGAGAGGCAGATGCTTGACTTAGTAAGGGTTCATGCGCCAGACGCTGATGTGGTTACGGTGATTGAGTTTAAGCAGGAGAAGGAGAACCTCGGCATTAAGAGTGAGAGTGTGCCCGATGCATTAATAATTGCAAAGGAGGGTCACCTGGGCAGGGTGGTTGGTAAGGGCGGTGAGAGGATTAAGGCGATTGAGGGTGAGAGCAACCTGAGGGTTAGGACCGTGGAGATGAACCTCAACTTCAAGGAGTGGATTAGGGCGCTTCACCCGATCGGTTGGATCGGTAAGCATATTGTTGACGTTGATTTTGCGGGACCTGAACTCATGATTATCGTGAGGAAGAGTGCCTTCGGGGCCTTTGTTGGTCAGAGGGGGATCTATGCCAGGTTAATTGATAGGGTTTTCAAGCGGTTGATAAATGTTGGTATTAGGGCCATGGAGAACGAGGAATAAAAACCTAGGGTATCTCTATATTTGCATGTCTCATTCTTATTTCGTCCTCCGTCTTCTTAAGTCTATACATTAACTCCGCAATTATAGCGTCAAGGAGAACTATTGCTGTATCCTCAAACAGGGTACCCAGTGGGGCCAGCGGTTCGTGAAGACCAAGTATTTGCCTAGCGAAGTAATCATCCATCTTGGCCACCTTTGTCCTACCAGGCACTTGTACCACTAAGTCAGCGTAACTAGCCAGCGGCGAATCTCTATAGCTTGTTATTGCGACTATCATGGCCTTCATTTTCTTGGCGGCCTCCGCAGCCGCCACGACCATAGTTGTTGTGCCACTACCGGATATGGCGACGACTAAGTCACCCTCGCCGACACTTGGCGTTATTGTTTCACCAAGCACGTAGGATCTGAAACCTAGGTGCATTAGTCTCATGGCGAATGCCCTACCAACAAGCCCCGACCTACCTGCACCAACAACAAGAACCTTCTTATCATTCCTATACACATTTATTAATGTATCCACGAACGATTCTATTTCCTTAATATTAACTGCATTAAGGGCATTTAGAATAAAATTTCCAATTTCTACATACGCACTCTTAAAATAGTTGAGATCCTCCATTTACTGAAAGATTAAACTTAAAGTATTTAACACTTATCCCGCATGGATACATTAAAAGATGGGTGCGGCGTATACGTATTCCCCAGGTAATACCATGGGCATGAAGGGGGATATGTTTATATAGGAGCTGGGCTCGTCTTTACACAAAAACGTTCAATATTGGGGAAAATGATCACCCAAACCTTAACAGGGCCAGGGGGCAGGGAGGGGAATGCATTAGTGTATGGGGTGCACGTATATGGAAATCTATACGGATGCAACAAGGAATTGCTTAAGGATGAACTATACCTAACAAAAATAATTAAGGAGGCTGCTGATGTTGCAGGAGCACTGGTTGTGTCAACCTTCTACTACAAGTTTGGAATTAATGGCGGAATATCTGTAGTAGCCATAGTCGCTGAGAGCCACATCTCAATCCATACCTGGCCTGAGCATGAATACGCGACTGTCGATGTATATACCTGTGGTAACCATACAAGGCCTATGGCGGCCTTTGAGTACATAGCCAAGAGCTTAAATGCCAAGAAGGTTGAGGTCTTTGTGTCAGATCGGTCATACTACTCAAACATTAATGGTGAAACTAGGGGTGATGAAGTGAGTTGAATACTACCTATTGTCCGTACTTTCAAAATCATAATTGTTTTTCTCCATTATTAATTCCCTGGGAACAAATAACTGAACTAGCCTAGTGGGTTTAGGTTCACCTTGCCTCATCACCAATGCCTTATACCTACCGCTAAGAAGCCAAAGGGCATCATCATTGCTAATACCACTAATGACAGGTAATAGGTGAGAAACATACTGGGAATTCCCCGAAAGCATCACCAGTGTACCCATGTTTTCCAAAACACTTGGATCAAGCACGTCAACCGGCGGTTGCATCAATACCCACAACGCAACACCGAACTTTCTCAACTCCCTAAGCATCTTCTCAACCGGATTACTGACGCCCAACAACTTATACTCACTTGGAAGCCCAAGTACATTATGAGCCTCGTCAATTATAACCAGGTACTTCAATGGACATGGTGGATTGCGACATTCCATAACCGCTCTCCTCATTACCGAGAGCAGTATAAGCATCGTTAAGTACCTCAATAGTTCATCATTAATTATTGAGCCCATCATGAAAATAACGTCATCATTAAGTAATTGATTAACGTCCAATGGCTTAACCTCGCCATGATCATAGTAATTAAGCAGAAGAGCCAGGGAATTGTACAGGTTGTAATACGCTTCCTTTAATATAAGGTCATTCGCCAACTTCCTAATTCGACCCACCAAGTCATCAATACCCAAGACCTCACCATTACCCATACCCGCCATCCTCAATAAAGCACCTTCCGTACCTACAGAAAGTAATGGGTTTGACATTCGTATAGACTCAACCAACGTAGACAGATCACTGGTGATCACTTTTGTTCCTGCCAAATCAACCACGTTCACCCTCATTAATTTACCCAAGTGCTTAGTATGACCGTGAGGATCAATTATCAGTACCCTAACGGTACCTCCCAATTCCCTCTTTACCTGGTATGCCATGCTCATTGCCAGGGTTGTCTTACCAGTACCTGTTGGACCCACTATTAACATGTGGGGACTTAGTTTACCAAACACCCAATAAACATCATTATTGTTAGTATCCCTACCTATCATAGCCAGTCCATGCTCTTCATTAACCAACGGAAATACAAACGGCGTAAGGAAAACCAGGTCCAGTTCCATTGACCAGGCATAATCCCGCCTCACCCCAAGTACCCTGGAAAAAGGCGGTGCTTGTATTCTTCTCCACTTGAATGATGAGTTGAACCTGGCCGTACTAACCAGGTAAATGGAGTAAATACCTTCTCCTTGCTGAACCCTCCTTATCGCATTTTCAACACCCTTGTAACTGAGGAAGTACTTAACATGCCTAAAGGCAAGGAAGTTACTATACGCCCTACTGGCAATGCCCTTAATTCGCTCCTGCATTTCCTCACCGGGTAGTATAACCAGCATTACATCTGCACGGGCATTGCTAATTAGACCAAAGGCGTTAGCCCTCAACGCAGTCATATCCAATGCCCTGGTCACCCTCGTGTCACTGATAGCCTCGTTATTAAAACCAAACTTGACCACATACCCCCTCTTCGGAAGATCCATTATAGAGTAAAAACCATAGAATATTAGAAAAACCAGCAACGCATACGCGGATGCAATGATTAGGATAGGCATTGGTATTAAAAGCAGTGGAAACCTAGCCATTGACCTATGCCTCACGTTAAGTCTCATAGCCCTAGCCAACTCAAAACCGCTTATTCTCCTGACCTCAACACCTAACCTGGTGAGTTCAGTTATGAAACCACGGTAAGATCCCTCCTCGATCCCAATAACGTAGCTTCCACCTGATGCCATTACCATGATTGCGCGGTATTTAGCTGATAATTTAATGAATGCCCGCGCTTTCGCCAACGCATCATCAAACGAAGAATCAAGCGTATATGGAACACTGAGCACCCGCAACCCAATTATTCTCCTACCATCAATAGTAACTCTAGCCAGGTCTATCTTAGCGAACCTCACTGGGTCGCCATTATTAATGAACAATCTAACCTGCTCCCTAAGGCTAATCAAATCCTTGATTAGTATCAACGGCACTAATACATTCACCGCAATTAGGTACACCCTATGATCAAGCACGTAGGCAAGCAACGCCAAAACAATTGATATTAACAACCTAGTCCTCACCAATCACCACCCTCGAAAGTAATCTGTAATACTCGGGATCCTTCCTAGCCGCCAATTGAATAATGGACCTAACATCATAACCCAACCTCCCACCAAGTTCAATAACCTGGGGAACCAATATGGGGTTTAGTGAACGCCCAAACCTCCTAATCATGTTGCTGACGTAATCCTGATCATCAACCTTCTCAAGCAGCCTCCTATAAATCACGTCCGAACTAACCAAGTAATTAGCCCCTGGATTATCCATTATGTACACCTTAACAGTGATGTCATTACCATGGTAGTAGAACTCAAGGGGCTTCAACCTAATTATTTCCTCCTTATCAATACCAAGTAAATCCGCGGCCTCAACCGCCGACTTACCATTAAGCTTAAAGACCACGTAATGACCAACTATATCAAGCACATTCCGCTTGACATCAAGTGGGTTCTGGGTAACGAGAATAAGCGTGGTACCGTCATGCCTACCCTCCCTAATCAACCTCTCAATAATCGATTCACCAATCACATACCTATTTAAGATCCTATGGGCCTCGTCAATTACGATAAAAGAGTTACTGAACATGCTGCTAAACACCTCAAGGAATGTCAACGTGAATACTACCGCGGCGACTTGGGACACGAAATAAAGCGGTGCCATGTTTATAACCAACAACCTGGACCGAACAGCACTAGTACTCAACGCATTCCTCATTAGCGCGGCTATCATAACCTTCCTCAATCTACGCCTCACCGCAGAAATAGCATTCAGGTAATCATTCCTCCTAAACTCCTGCTCGAGATCATTCAACGCCATGTACAAGTCCTTCAAGGTATTCCTATCACCAACTCTCTCAAGGGCCTTATCTAAAATCTCCAACTGAATGAATGAGAAACCGCCATTATCATTCTCACCATATAGGAGGGCGGCTGCTTGAATAGCCATTGAGAGAAGCTCGCTGGCTCTATGTCTCGATAACGTTAATGGGTTAACCGCAATGTCTATGCCAGGTATTGCTATGTACCCGCGTCCCGTTAAAAATAATGAGTATTCTCCCGTTGGGTCAAAGATTATGATTCTATTGAATATATTTTTCTGAAGCGCATTAATTATTAGCGATTTCACGAGCGTGGTTTTTCCCGACCCCGTGGCACCAAGTACCACTAAGTGTCTCGTGAGGTCTATGTCTATTGGGTAATAAATGGTCATGAACGTACTGCCTGGTCTTGGTGATGGCTTAAGTACCAGGTTTACGTTATCCCTGAGTTGCGGTAGGAACGCCTTATTATTGCATGAGAATAGGTCGGTTTTCCCGTGGGTACTTCCTCTTAGGAATAATGAGTACTTTACTTGGTCATTGCTTAATCTGCATATTGTTATTATGCTGGGTGTTGAGCCTTGGCTCTCCAGTATCGCCTTACCTGGTTTAACCTCCGAGAAGTTGGTTATTGCATTATCTATAATGCCCAGCGTTATTCCTGATGGTAGTGGTTCCACATAATCAACCCATCTACTGAGTAATTGTCTCATTCTATCTCTATGTACATTTGTGAATAACGGAATATGCGTTGGTGTGTGTAGTATTATGAGCCCCACTTCATCCCTTATCACGGTAATCCTCAAGCCACTAAGTACCTGGACCAAGTCCAAGGCGTTAAATTCCTTCTTTACGCGGAGTCCAAGGATTAATCTATTACTTATCTTCAGTAAGTTCGAGCTCAAGCTCGACATTGATAATCACCTCTTCAGGATCTTGACTCAACGGTTTAGTATTAGTGATCGCGGTATTTCCTTTATTGTCCTTGTTAATACCTATTAGTAATAGCCATGTTAAGATCCTTGAACCCATGAAGTATTATTCAATCACCAATTATTTTAGTAAACTGTCCGTAATTTTGCCGATGCGCTAGGTTAGGTGTTTTTCAATGCCCTTGATTATTCTACACTGCGCATTCCACGTATTGTTTAAATTGTGCTTTGCCACAGTGGTACGACTTATCTCTGGTATTTTTGGTTAATTAACGTAATAGTGAACGTAACCTTGCCATACATTTTTGGCAGTATCCTGGTCCTTTTCTGTCTGTGTCCTCTATTGTGTTGCTGAAGTACATGACGCACCTGGGGTCTGTGCAGTGGTCTAGCCCGAAGGTGTGCCCTAGCTCGTGGAGTACCTCCTTAAGTATTCTTGCGATGTGAAGTGATTGTTCTCCATGTAGTCTCTTCGTGAACACCAAGGCTAGTGCCCCACCTATCTTTGTAACACCGAATACGAAATTGAGTCCTTCCACGTAACCGTCATCATTTATCACAAGCACTATCCTGTCAAAGCCTTCATAACCCCTTACCCTGGGCTCGAGGTAATTGAGTAATGCATCAGCCCTTATCTGGCCCCTCCTTACGTCCCTGAATTGCGACTTTAATCCCTCGAAGTCCGTATTCCGCGTCTCAACTTGGACTAGATTATCTAGGTAATGCTCGACTTGCGTAGGGAAGTCGCCCGGAAGCTCAACCTCTGTTAATATGAGGATCTTTTTCATGGTTAAGTTACTTGTTATGTATTAATGCTTTAATGCCTAACCTCAGGATCAGTGGGGACGCAGGTTTGCCATTTCATTATCCGTCACGCTGGTGCTACATTGCTGGCAAGTGATTACCGGGATCTCCTTTAAGTATTTGATTCGAAGTTTATTCCGGCTTTTTTCATGGCCTTCAGCCCCTCACGTACAACATCCCCCACCACTATTACCGAAGGGTTTTCCACATTGATCTGCCCCGTGGTTAATTTACTAACTGTTGTTATCATGACCTTGCTATCCTCCATGTATGCCCTCGTTATTATCGCCACATAGGTGCCAGGGTCGATGCCTCCCTCAATCAATTCCCTAGCTATTTCATTTATTCTTGATGCACCCATCAGTATTATGATTGTGTTAACTGCCTTAGCTAATTCTCTGAAGTTTACGAATGCCCTGCCCTTCCTGGGGTCCTCCATACCCGTCACTATGGCTACTGAACTGGAAATACCGCGTAGTACGGGTGGTATTAGGTAAGTCTCCGGCGCGGCTATGGCTGATGTTACGCCGGGTATTACCTCACAGGGTATACCGACGCTTAGCACTGCGATGCACTCCTCGAAACCTCGGCCAAAGAGGAATGCATCCCCACCATGGAGCCTAAGCACTAACCTACCATTGCTTGCCTCGCGTATCATGATCCTTATTATCTCGTCCTCCTCCATCGCATGCTTTCCCGGTTCCTTACCTGCGTATATTAATTCCGTACCTGGCCGTGCATACCTCAAGGCAGACTTGGGTATTAACCTATCATAAATTATGACATCAGCACTTCCTATTACCTCAATGCACTTCAGTGTTAGTAATCCCTCATCTCCAGGTCCGCCTCCAGCTATCACAACTTTACCAACCATTCCAAACCTCTTTGGGGAAAATGTATTTTTAGGTATATTATCCCTAAGTGCTGTGGTTGAGAATACCTGCCTGTCAATGAGGTTCATGTTCTCTGGTGCGCATAGGGTTAGGTTTAGTGGCGTTTATGGTAATGTGCATGGGCATAATTACGATGTGACCATAAGGCTGTGTGTTGATGGAAGGAGTATGCTCGTGATTGATATTGATAGGGTTAGGCAGGAGGTTCAGGGCATAATTAATTCCTTCGAGGGAAAGTACATAAAGTCCAGCAAGGAGGAGTTACAGGGCTTGGCACCCGGTGAATTCGTTGAGATCCCCTGTATGCCTGAGGGCGCCACTGGGGAGTGCGTTGCTTGGTACTTCATGGATAGGATCCTTGAGATACTAAGGCGTATGGGTATTAATGAGACCACTGAGACCCAGGTTATTGTGTGCGACTCGCCTATAAATTGCTTTGAGGCTAGATCCTCTTGATGGCATGCGATAGGCTCTCGCTGGTTAATTCCTGGATCCTTATTGTATCTATGTTGTCCTCAATAATGCCGTTTTCACCACCGACCAATAGCGCCTTGACGGACTTGAATACGGCCTTTGCCTTGTTGAATACTGATGGATCTATGTTGTCGTCTTCACCATCGGTTATTACGACCAGCTTGTACTCCCTTAGTGACGGCTTGTTCACTGCATCCTGGATCGCCACACCCACTGCGTTTGTTATGTCAGTACCACCCAATGGTATTAATGAGAGTAACATCCGTACTATATCCTTCTTGTTGGTTAGTATTGGGTATGCCTGTTGATCGAAGAATCTGACGGCTAGACTACCACCCTTCATGGCCAGTATTACGGCCAGGGCCGTGGCCCAGGTAATCTTACTAATGGCGCCCACTTCAAATATGTTTATGTTAACTGTGTAGAACATGGAACCGCTCTTGTCAATGAGCATGTATATCTTGGGTTTCTTAATGGCTCTTCTCTCCCTAACCAGTACGTTGCCCACGGATAGCTTGTATGCAAAGATTGGTTTGGCGAATTTCATGAGCATCCTCTCGCTTGGTATCATGTCCCTGAGTTCCGAGGCTCTCGTCATCCGCTTAACGCCGCCAACGGTACCAACGCGTTCCGCATCTATGTCCTCAACAACATCCACAGTATATCTGGTATCCACGATTAGCCTAATCAGTGAGTTGAGCATGGAAATGAGCCTAAGCCTGTATGGGTCTATGTCGGTGCTTAGCAGTATGTCGGCTATTTCATGGCCTACGGAGTCTCCGAAGAGTGCCCTAACCTTATTAACTGTCTCACTGACCTTCTTCATGTTGCCAACGTAGAAGTTAATTAGTGAACGAACCTCCCGCTCAAGGTTCATCCTATTCTCCCTTGATGAGCTGTTGTTTTGATCCATGGCTGACTCAACCATTTGCCTAAAGGCTTCGTTTCTATCCATCTTACTCAGGATACTGTTGTAAACCTTGAGTAGCTTGAGTGCCATGACCCTTGAGAGCCTGCCGTTTAGCTTCGTTATCCTGGAAACATCGCTATAGGCTTCGCTCCTTATGTACGTGGATACCACGAACCTCCATAGTGACGTTTCCATATCCTCATTCCCAATGGGCATCCTTAGTATTGGTTGCCTGTAGTGTACGTAAAATGAGTCCGCTAGCACTCCCTGCTTCATCTTATCTATGTAACCTATTGAGTGTTTACGGGCCTCAATAAGGACCTCCCTAATCCTATATCTCGTTAGTGATTCCTCGTAATCAACATTAGCTAGAATACCTGGCACTACTCATAGTTTAGTTAAGGCTGTTAATAAAACTTATTTGTTAATTTACTAAATATATTACCTATATATTGTGTAAATTCAGTAGTAATTGTTCAAGTATTCCCCGCACTACATTGAACGCTCTTTCATAACCCATGTCAAGCATTAAGTACGCTGATTTGCCAAGCATCACCAAGGTATATATCGAGGAGTACCAATTCAATAACTTAATCCCCCTCGTCAATATCTGAATACCCAGCGGTTTACTACCTCTATGCAGGGCCTTGGCTATGATGACCACGTCATCAGCCCGATAGGTAATCCTCGATGAAGATAAATCCCTGAATACTGTGCTTAGTTCCCTCTTCGTTAACCCTATGGAGAGATAGGACCAATTAATGGAAAACCCGGTCTCTAGCCGTGGCATTAATGGCAATGAATCAATGATGCCCAGGTCTCTCAACGCCAGCAGTTTACCCATCATGATTAATTGATGATCCCTATTAATAGTATACTCAATGCCGCTCAACGGGTCCCTAGTGATAAATCCTCTGCCAATCATCCAATCACCCCCGTTGGTACCACTTACTATGGGCTTTATCACCCCATAATCAGTGGTTATACACGTCTCAATACCCTGTGTCCTACTGACGGGTAATGACTTAAGTACGTCATCATCTAAGGCCATTAACAAACCGGGGCTGGTATGCCCACCCATGTCTGTTATTAATAGTAATGATTCCGTGTTCTTACCAATGTCATTCCCATTAATTATGTAGTTACCCTGCTGCAGCGTAATCCTGTAAACACTCCCACAATCACCTGATTCCCTTGGTACTGCCTCAGAGCCAACTATTACCCTATCATAATGGTACTTGGTGCCTTGATCGTTAAGTACTACGTCGTTTTTATCAATGACTACCGACTGGAGCCTTGCATTTACAATTCTTATCCCAAGTAAGTCCTCTAGGTATTTCCTGGTAAATAATTTTGTGGTTTCCTCATTCACGATACCCAGTAATGCATGTGGCACTAGGTCCATAATCTTAACATCATCCTGTGTCTCCGTGTATATGGTGACATCATGCCCATCCCTAGCCAGGTACTGCGCGTATATGGCTGTTCCTGGATTTAATCCAACAATCGCTAACCTCATTAAATAATGCATTATTTAATCCCGCTTAAATTAGGTATCCCTGATGCGTAGGTTGAGCTTTAAGTCCTCGATAGCGTTGGTGGGCCAGGACCTGGTTCCTGTCAGGGATGCCGTCATTGATGTTGCAGACGGCGAAATAACGGGTATCGGTAAAACCCCAGGTAACGTAAACATTATTGACCTGGGTAACGTAATATTAATGCCTCAATTAACCAATGCCCATGTACACGTACTTGATTACTTCCTAATGGGACTATACGGAAAATACTACATTGATGATGTTGTTGGCGCACCATATGGCCTGAAGTACTATTATCTACGAAGAATCAAACCAAACTCACTAAGAGTGGGATTGGCAAATGTCTTCCGTAGGATCAGGGATTATGGAGTTGGCTGTTTATTGACGATTATTGAGTACGGGGCTGTATTTACCGACATAGTCATCGAGGAGGCAAAGAGGGTAGGACTATGCATCGTTCCCCTGGCTGAGCCCAGCTCCTTCAGGGTTTATGTTAAACCTGAGGAGGAGGAGGATGTCGATGAGAGGTTTGAGGAGGAAGTAAGGCAATTCACTGATAGGGGGTTTGGCATATCATTGATATCACCACTTAACTATTCAATGGCTGAATTAAGGCTTGCGTCTAAACTCACTGGCTCACGGGGAGGGTTAATAAGTATCCACGTCTCAGAGACCGAGGACACCTACCTAGATGGAGACTTGAACAGGGCCCTAGGCACCCTAGTAACCGGTAACACCCTCTTTGTTCATTTAACGCAGTTAAATGATGATGACGTGATGAAACTGCCAATGCGACCTGTGGCTGTATGCCCATGGTCCAATATGGAATTCATAGGCAAGTTGCCGAAGATTGGAATAATGACAAAGAGGGGCTTAAGGCCTTTGCTTGGTACCGATAACGTTGCCCTGGTTGAACCTAATCCCTGGGAAGAAATGAAATTACTCAGGGTTATTATGGCAGGTACTGAATTGAGACCCATCGAGATCCTTAAGATGGCTACTTCATGGGCTTGGTCATGGGGGCTTGGTTACGTAATAAGCGAGGGCGCCCAAATGAGGGGCTTAGCCATGCGAATTGGTTATGAGAATCTGAGTATGGATTATGTACATGATTATGTGGTGACCCGGATATCAACAAAGGACATTACTTACATGATTAATGGACAAGAAGTGATAGAAATTAAGTAATTCTCACAAAAGATAAATTTCCATTTTTGAACAATAATGAATGAAACATGGCTAGACTTAGGTTTAGGTTAATATGGGTGCTGAATGACGGAAACAGGAAGAGTTAAACCCAGATTCTAATTGGCTTTTTGATTAGTGTTCTCGTTTTTGGCGTCAGTATTGATACGGTGATGTTACTAAGTCCATTTAATTTTACATACTCTGACG
The DNA here is from genome assembly GCF_026000775.1 of Vulcanisaeta souniana JCM 11219. Taxonomy (GTDB): domain Archaea; phylum Thermoproteota; class Thermoprotei; order Thermoproteales; family Thermocladiaceae; genus Vulcanisaeta; species Vulcanisaeta souniana. The sequence continues at coordinate 947,199 of NZ_AP026830.1, forward strand.
AGTTAACAGGGATCTTAATGCCTTGCTCCATGTATGATTCAGGCATCTCAATCCCTATTATTAAGTTAGCGTCTTTAAACCACCTATTACTGACCATGAGTTCTGTACGATTATCCTTCTGTTGTATCTTCATGGCCAGCGAATCAAGGGAATCATCCACCTTCTTTATGGTATAGTAGGCCCACTTGCCAACATGTTCAATGTTAACAAACTCAGCCCAGTAGTAATCACTATCCAGGGCCATTGCTAGGGACATCATTAAATCCTCATCCTCACCGAAGACCTCCTCATAAATCCTCCACTTACTTATGGCTATTTGAACTATGGTCCAAAGCCTCGATTGAACATCGGCTCTTTCGGTAACCCACTTCGTGGGTGAACCCAGCCACGAGGTTGTTGGTATTTCCCTAACTTCCTCATTGGCTTCCTTAATTAATGTTGACGGCTTTATGGGCATTATATAACCATCTGCCTTAGAGCGTGATAGATACATGAGTATTTTCTCAAGGAGTAGGGCTGCGTATGGATTTGGTGATGGTAATATCATCCAGTTTTCGCCATCTAGCGCCATCGTTATGGTGCCGTTTTTGGCGTAGTTGGCCCTCATCATAAGTTCAATTATTAATCTCCGCGCATTGACATCAGCTTCCTGCGCATTACTCGCCTTATTTAATTGAAAACTCAATAAATCACTAAGTGCGGTGTCTCGGAAGAGTATTGCCAAGCAATCATGTCTATAAATCCTATAGAGTGAACCTCTATCCTTAATGTTCTCACCAAGGTGATAAACACCATCAAGTACCACATACTCAATGCCCTCGTTACACAGTATATCCCTCAACCTCTCAGAAAAGTATAACTCGGGTAGCCACATGCCAATGGCCTTAATGCCCAGCACCTTCTTGGTGATCTCTTTCCCCATGCTCAATTCCCACCGGAGCAGTTCATTTATACCGTATTTCTCAATTAGGTAGCCTGCTATTGGATGCGCAAGAAAACTTGTTAGTACCTCTATAACGCCGTCACTAGCCAACTTAGAGTAGGTATTAAGGGCCTCCTTGATTAGGACTGCCCGTGAGTCCCAGGGACCCATATACTCAATGGAGTCCTTACCCTCAATGAAGACCCCGTTGTTTATTAAATCGTTCCATTGCCATAGTAGGCTTGGGCTTAGGTTATACGTTATGGAGACCCTGTACCTATTCACCAACCTAGCGTGTAATAGGTAAGGACCTACATCATAAAGTGGATAGAACTCTGGGGACCAGGTGTGTTGGAATGCCCAGGGTCCGTGATATACACCGTTGGGGTACTTATGGATCGGTTGATGGTTATGAAAGACCATGACGAACCTCACGGGCGACTCCGGTCTCTCTGCTACGAGTATGGGTGTCTTGCTTTCAATTCCGCAGCACTTGGCGATTATTTCATAAACCCCACCTTCACTTAACCTTATGTAATCCACTATCTCTGACTCAGGGGGTATTACCTGCATCATTCTTTTTATTACTTCCCGCGAATCCTTGATTATCATTAGTTCTATGTCCTCCCCACCCATTAGCCCCCTGGCTACTATGTTTATGGATATATCCTCATTGGGTTCATAAAGCACCTTATTTGTTGTTAACTCTATCGACACTAATCCTCACTGTTAATTAATGATTATATAAATGCTTTTGATTTTTCAATTCTTAATAAATGATCCAAGAACAGAGAAATTTATTAATGAGAAAATTGATCAAAACTACTCTGTGGAAGTTGGTTACGAATCGAAGATAAGGAACATAATGCAGGCCCTTCACTCATTAGCTGCAATTGACAGGGAAAGGGCTGTTAAGCTTGATGATTTAGCCAGAATAGTTGGCCTAAGGGTAGACGAGGTTCGGAGTATAGTCGATAGACTCAAGGTGCTCGGTTACGTAAACACAATCAATGACTCCGTACACCTAACCTCGACTGCAATAATTAAATTAAGCAGTATATACTGCTAATCCCGTGGTTAAGGTACTCCATATTACCACTGAGTATCCGCCGCATAGAACCGTAGGATCATTAGCAATCCAAGTTAGGGATTTGGTGATCAAATTATCAAGTAATCACGAAATCTATCTGGTGCACCCGGCAGGTTTTGAGGGTAGTTACATGGATGGGAACATACGCATATGTACGGTAATAGATAGGTGGTTCAGTGATGTTGTTGCCTACATGCATTTCCTACTCGTTGAAGTTCTGTCCAGGATACCATATGTGATACCTAGGGACATGGAGCTTATTCATGCCCATGACTGGATAGCCTCAGTGATAGCCAGGGTTATCTCCCAAAGGCTTAAGGTACCCTACATAGCCAGTGTATACTCAACTGAACCACTTAGATCCGGCAACGCCATGAACCTAATAAACCTAACAATAAGGGATTGGGAAAAATATGCCTTTTCCTCGGCAAATTACGCGATCGCTCACAATAGACCCACATATGAATCCCTGGGTAGGGATTATGGTATAAATGCCATGGAAGCAAAGTCAATTGATGATATTGAAGCGATATATAAAGATATCAGCCACCAACGCGTACATCATGGTCAGTCCGTCGTCAGTTCATCACGCACATAATGCCTAGCCTCTTATGGTATATAAATACCTAAAGCATTATAAATGCTTATTAAGTTATGGCTAGAAACCATAAGTGGTTAATCATGAATGAGACACAGTGCAATAGTGAAAACGTAGAGAGGGCGGCGGATATCCTAGTAAATGCTCATCATGCAATTGCCTTTACAGGCGCTGGAATCTCCACGGAGTCAGGCATACCTGACTTCAGGGGTCCTCAAGGGCTGTGGAGACAGTACAACCCGGAGATCGCCACGATAGATTATTTCCTACAACACCCCAAGGAGTTCTGGTTGTTTTACAGGATGAGATTGAGTACGTTATTCACGGCAAAACCAAACAGGGCGCATATAGCACTGGCGGAACTTGAGAAAATGGGAATAATAAAGACCATAATCACGCAGAATATCGATGGTCTTCACCAGGCGGCTGGTTCTAATAATGTAATTGAGCTTCACGGCACCATGAGGAGAGCCGTATGCCTTGCATGCGGTCATACATACCCAATGGATGCAGTGATTAAGAAGATAGATAGTGGGCAAGTACCACCGCTCTGTGATGGATGCGGTGGTATTCTTAAGCCTGATACTGTATTGTTTGGTGAGTCCGTGAAGGATTTCGAAAGAGCCAGGGAGTTGGCTCTCATGAGCGATGCTGTTCTTGTGGTTGGTTCCTCACTATCTGTCTATCCAGCTGCATACATACCGTTGTTTGTTAAGGAGATGGGTGGCAAGGTGATCATAGTTAATATGGAGCCCACGGAGCTTGATTATATAGCTGATGTGATTATTCAATGCAAGGCTGGGGATGCAATGTCACTACTACTCGATGCCGTTAAGAAAAAACTCAGTATGAAATGATAGTATTCTTGTAATACTTAGTTGGTGAAATAATGTATACGTAAACTTTATGTATACAGAGACATCATAATATTGATATATTACTCTGGGATTATTAGGGACCATATACCATTGCTCAATAAATCATCCAGTGGCATCTTGAAGTTAGTCTCCAGCGATTTATTAAATTCCTCGATATTATGTTTACCCAACTTTAGTTCCATGTAAGTCATTGACTCTGCTATTTGAAGAGGTCTTCTCATGTAATCGCTCATTAAGTACCTGAAGTACCTTAGTCTCTTTCTTAGGTAGTCTTCGTCATTAAAGATCTCGTTAATGTTCAGGAGGGCATTAGTTAATTCCTCCTTAACCATGTCAATGCTTTTCTCGTTAATTGCAGATATGACTATTTGATAATAATATGCGTTAGGCAGGAAATCCCTATCTGCGTCTATTGCATACGTCAAGCCGCCTTTTCTGAACCTAGACAATAAGTATGAGCTAAGCCCACTTACTAAATGGAAATCCAGTAATGATGACTTAACCATAGCCATATACGGATCCTGATTATTAAAATACCTGTACCAGGAATAAGATAAATAGGCGGAATCCACTGATTTTCTGATGACTATTGGCGCTCCCCTACCCATCGTTGGCGTCTTCTTGCGTTTTGATTTACCGCTCCATCCACTGAATATTTCAGTTATCTTATTAGTTGGCATGCCTATAGGACCCCAAATACTAATTACAGTATTATCTGGCGTATAATATGACTCCAGGAAATCCATTAGGTCCTTAACCATTATAGAGGAAACACTTTCGTCAGTACCAATGACTGGGTCGCCATAGTCACTATCACCAAATAACGATTTAGGACCTAGGTCATAGATCAAGGTACCGGGATCATCATTCCTCATCTTAATTTCCGACAAAATTACCTGCCTCTCCTTCTCCAGGTCTTCACTATCTATTTTTCTATTACTAAGTAACCTATAGATTAGTCTCAGCAGGTTTTCTAGTTCACTTGGTATAATTTCGAACAAGTACATGGTTAATGTACGCTCAGTATAGGCATCAGATACACCACCCAGTCCCTCTATTTCTAGATCAATGTTAGGATGAGCCCTGTAAACAACGTGCTCAGCGAAATGACTTATACCCCTCATGTTTTTGTCTTCGTATATCGAGCCGATACCAACACCAACGGCTATACCTACAGTGGGCGCCTCGGTCCTATTCATAATTAGCCTAAGTCCATTATCTAGGACGTGGTACTCCATTACTACCCAGGGTTTCGATTTTAACAGGAACTTAAAAGACAAATGCCCCTTAGCAAACCCTCTTGCCTATTTGTTCGTCCTGTGGCTTATCGATTGTTATTATAGTGGGGTTCTTCTCATCACATGATGCAAGTATCATCCCCTGGCTATCATAACCAAAGATCTTCCTGTTCTCCAGGTTAGCCACAACCACAACGTACTTATTAATTAAGTCCTCAGGTTTGTAGAACTCGGCAAGCCCAGTAATTATTTGCCTCCTCTCATCACCTATGTCAACAACTAGTCTTAGGAGCTTCTTTGATCCCTGAATCCTCTCTGCATGTATCACCTTACCAACCTTAAGCACGACTTTTTCAAAATCTGCCCTTGTTATTATTTCTGCGGACACAGTACTCACCTCAAGCACTCACTATTAAATATTGAGGCACATGCTAAACACTTATTAGTGGGTCTCTGAATTAATAAATGTGGTTAAGAGATACTTCCTCAGCAATAAGGACATTAAGGAGCTAAGCAATGCAGTGGGTGAGTTAGGGTCATTGTTCAGGAATGCCAAGAAGGTCGAGGTTTATGAATTAAACGAGGCGGTCACCGTGTACATAATAGATGATAAACCACTCGTGGCTAAACTAATGATAAAAATGGACACAGGCACAAAGGAATACATAATACCACTACTAACATACTTCTACATCAACCCAGCCTATATGCCTAATTATCCAGTGATTACTGTCGATGATGGCGCAGTGCCCCACATCGTCAACGGAGCTGATGTAATGAGACCAGGCATTAAGGAGATCAGTGGTAACTTCAATACCGGTGATGTATTACTAATAAGGGACCTAAAGGGCAGATACATAGCCATTGGAGTATCGTTAATGTCGGTAGATGAAATGAGAAACACAACTAAGGGTAAGGTCATTAAGGTAATACATCATCTTAATGATAAACTGTGGAGTCTCGCAAAGGAATTAATCAAGCAATAGAATCGAATTAGTCGCTTAACCTTCTATTCTCTTTAGAGGAATCTAAGGCGTTTCCTCATCATGGGTTTTTAATTATTGGAGCGCCTATACCTACATGCATCCATGGTGCGTGCTTGTTCCCACGGTTAATTTACCCAAGTGATCATTGTTTTAGTGATTACGTTCAATTATTAATTAATATATCTACGACTGATCCTCAGTTGATCTATGGGTATTGATCTAAACGAGAAGGTTATAATTAATTTGGCCTTTTCCCAGCCCAGAAGGGGTGAGGCCTGTTAGTTTTTGCCACCTTACTATTTAGTTGTTCTTAATTTTTACAGTTTATTAATTATAAAGTATTCATTTATAATATTGTTAATATTATTTATGTTATGCAAATCAATATTAATTATTTTTGATGGTATTGGTATTTCTAGGTAGTCCTCCTCCAGTAATCTTGTCCATGTTTGTGATATTTTCCTACCGAATACAGTCAGTATTTCCCTGAATATTGTTGAGTTGTACCAGGCCACGATCATTGGGTTATCAGTTCTTATTATGTAGAAGTTCTTTGAGGCGCATAGGGGCTTGCTGCTGTAGTTGGCGATTATCTTGTGCCTTGCTAGGTCCACCTTATCGTGGATGAACACATGACCGAAGGGCATCTTAGACCTTAACTGCATCCACACATGCCGGTACCACTTATTGCCGAACTTCAGGGCTGGCACTTTCAACTCCTCACCCCACTTAACATACCTTAGCGCGTCACCGCCTGGCTCATCGCTTATAGCGAACACGTAAAACCCAGGGTCCCGAATTAAGACCTCATCCTCGTAATACTCAGGTCTCCTAAGGCACGGTATCAAGTGTCTCCTTGGTAGCTCCAACTGCTCATTGTTATTGGCAATAACCACGTAGTCGCGGGACTCCTCAATAATCCTCCAGTACCTATTCGGTATGAAGAAGAAGTCTGGGCCGTACATCTCAACGCCCCTGACTATTTCGTGTCTCCCTAGGTAACGTAGTAAACCGTTATCTAGAGCTTCCTCGATTATTGAAATAAGCCTACTTGCTCTATCATAATTAAATAAACTAAGCCAATTCCTATCTGCAAAGGCAGGTAACTTATGTAGCTTCACAGTCCCTATCCTTCTTAAGCTTCCTTCATAATAGTAAATATTCGTCTCAATGCCTGAGCTATCAATGAAGCTTAATAATCCGTCTCTCTTTTTAATGAAGATTATTAATTCCTTAAAGCCACTACCATCGCTAAACGATGGTCCCATCCTATTCTCCACAAGACCAATCACGTCATACCTCAACTTCAACAACCTCTTCACGCCCTCACCCTGCTCCGTGTAAAAGGTGGACGCTGGTATCACTAGGATTGCATAACCACCATCCCTGAGCACGTGGTCTATTAGGAAGAAGGATAGGACGTGAAGACCCGGGTCCCTTCTAACAATGAGTTTTCCGTAACCCATCGAGTCCATCATACTCAGTAACTCATCCCTATTACGCACGAGGTGCCACCTAACGAAGGGTGGGTTCGTAACAATGACATCGGCCTTATACCTCCATGCGACCTTAAACGCATCGCCGCAAATAACCTCGACATCGCTGTAGAGCGAGGATAAAATCCTACGGGTTAACTCGCAAGGGCCTTCATTAATCTCTATTGCCACGACCTTCCTGGGCTTAACAAGGTCATTAATAGCTGATAGGGTAACCCCTGAACCTGCGAAGGGATCCATAATGACACCCCTCCTATACTCCCCACCCAATTCCTGAAGAAAGTCCCTAATTACGGCTAGGCCGTCACGGTTCGTGTAATACGACGAAGTACCCTTCCTATCCACAGTCCTCTGAACCTCATATTGCCCATCAATCAAATACATCAATCCACCCCATCCTCAGTTTTCCATAAAATCCTTAGGTTTAGTTTTATAGTTACATTGTATTTAAAGTCCATCCTTTAGGGCGTAATGGGGTCAGGGTAAAAATCTATTGAAATGAATTAACTCCATAACCTAGGCCATGGACTACCCAAGGTTAAGTAACATGAGTATATGGATGAAGTCAGTATTGCTCCTAGTAGCTTTATACCTCCTGATGGCGTTGCGTAATTCATCGAAGTTTATGTTCACGCCTATGACTGACCTAACGCGACTCTGAATGAATCCTTTACCCATTATTAAGGCGTTTATTAATTGAGCAACATTACTAACCCTACTGTTCAGGCTGGCGCTTTCGAAGTCAATTATGTACGCCTTACTGCCATTAATGATTATATGGTCCTGAGGCCTACTTAACTCATTATGTGCCAGGCCGATGGAGTCTAATTTACGGCATTGCCAAAGCAAGTCCCTGAGGATTACCCTTAATTCACCTGGGCTTGCCGTAATTACGTACTTTTGTATGGGCAGTCCATTTATTAGCTCCATGATCAACACATTGTCTGCGTAATCAATTATCCTAGGGCCAACACCTACGGAGTTGGCGAGCCTTAGGTAATTACCCTCATTTAGTAGGTTTGGTCTTGGTGAGTCAAAGCGCCTGATCTTGCAGGCGTAGTGGTCATAATCAATGCGGCACTTAAACACGAAGCTATTCTGGCCCTTGCCCAATAATCTAACGCCCATGAATTCAACGCCTCCGTCACTAAGGATCTCTGTAACGCCTAACTTCGATAACTCACTCAGTACTAGGTTTAGATAATTCCCTGGGCAATTAATACGTTCGCAAACCCTAACAAGAATATTGTAATTGTTCATCTAAATAACTTAATTAATGCATTAAATATAAGCAAACCCAGCTGATGAGTAAGACAGGCCTCTGAGACTAAGTAAATGATGAGGAACTCGGGTATTCCTGACGATTTTCCCTTAATAAACAAGCAACCAGCACTTAATGATTAATGGATTTAATAATCTATGTACCAAGGATTGAGGCCTCAATGCCTATGCTTAGGAATGTACTCATGATGGTTGTTAAACGCTATAAGTCCTTATCATTACCATTACCACGGGAATTCTGCAGATTGGCCGTAATAAATCCCAACGATACCATTAAACTCCTCAGGGAGTTTGGGGGTTCATTCACTAGGCTTCTTGGTTGGGTACCCAAATTCCTACGGGAGATCATGGTCACTGAGCCGTCGGCAGTGCTTAACTGCTATGGTAGCATTGACAGGTTTAGGAGGTCTGTGGATATGGGTGTTAGCATCGCCAAGTTAATAATTAGGTATAGGTTGAGTGGTAAGGTTGATTATGGGGATTGGCTAAGGTTGTTTGAGGACATGGCCAGTACAGACCTTTTGGTTCAGCCTGATCAACCTGCCGTTGTAGTTGATGACTATGTACAATTTCTGGAGAATACCGCCAAATCAAGTAATGTAGTTTTATTGGGTCCCTTGGTGCCGACCCCCATTGATTTAATGGTGCTTATATCAAGTGGTAGATTGAGTAATAATTACTTGGCAAGTGTTGTGAATTACATTATTAACTACATTGGGGATTACGTGGTCACGAGTAGGGACCTAACGGAGGCGCTTCTACGACTCATTAGTGACCAGGAATATATCAATTTCGTGAGGTCGACAGGCCTTCCGATAATCATGAATTAGTACTGAATAGGTATTACCTTAATTGCTGAGTATGGGCAGTTGTCTTGGCAGGAGTAGCATCCTGAACATAGGGATTCATTGAGGACATAGGCCCTTTCCCTTAATTTACCTGCCAACACGCCCTTTGGGCATGCCGTCCAGCATATACCGCATCCAATGCAGTTATTCAGGACTTCAATCTTCATCCTAAGCCTAATCACGGGAAAAATACCATGGGCGTGGTTTAAATAATTATTTCGTTTGTTCATAGACACAATGCTTTTAAGACCTTACTTACTCAATCGTCGAGGGGATCTTTATTGCCAGACTACAAGTCATTAAGTCTGGGGAAAGGAGACCTAGAGAGAAGTGGAGGAACTTTACTGACTGGTTTAACTGGGTTATAATGGAGACTGAGGTTTATGACTTTAGGTACCCAGTGAAGGGTGCGTATGTCTGGAGACCATATGGTGTGAAAATCAGGAGGTTGGTTGAGTCCTACATTAGGTTTGTCCATGACGAGACGGGCCATCAGGAGGTCTTATTCCCTGTCTTTATACCTTACGAGTTTCTCGCAAAGGAGAGCGAGCACATTAGGGGATTTGAGAGCGAGGTTTTCTGGGTTAGTAAGGGTGGTGCCAGTGAGGAGAGACTTGTGTTGAGACCGACCAGTGAGACTGCAATGATGCCCATGTTCAAGCTATGGATTAAGGACCACACGGATCTACCTTTCAAGGCATATCAGATAGTTAGTGTATTTAGAGCCGAGACTAAGGCCACAAGGCCCATGATTAGGCTCAGGGAAATATCAATGTTTAAGGAGGCACACACGGCGCATGCGGATAGGGAAGACGCAGAGAAACAAGTTAGAGAAGCGGTGGAGATCTACAGGAAAATCTTTGATTACTTGAGTGTACCTTACCTAATTAGCCAAAGGCCCGAGTGGGATAAGTTCGCTGGCGCAGTCTATACGATAGCCTTCGACACCGTGATGCCCGATGGTAAAACAATGCAGATAGGCACCGTTCATTACCTCGGCACCAACTTCTCAAGGGTTTTCGACGTTAAGTACCTAACGCCAAATGGTGATTGGGAGTATGTGCACACAACGAGTTATGGAATATCCGAGAGGGTCATTGCGGCAATGATCGCAATCCACGGCGACGATAAGGGACTTGCGCTACCGCCCAACGTAGCGCCAATACAAGTGGTTATAGTCCCCATAATGTATAAGGGAAGTGAGGAGGCGATCCTAAGGGAGACCAAGGCGATACAGGAGGAACTCATTGCGTCAAGCGTCAGGGTTAAGGTCGATGATAGGATCGACAGGACGCCTGGATGGAAGTATAATTACTGGGAAATGATGGGTGTGCCCTTAAGGATAGAGATCGGCCCTAAGGACATAGAGAATAGGCAAGTTGTGCTTGCCAGGAGGGATACCCTGGAGAAATACGTGGTCCCACGTAACGAGCTCATCGAGTCCGTCAGGGAATTGCTAAGAAGAATTAACGATGATTTAAGGGAATCATCGTGGTCATACCTTAGGTCAATGACGACCAAGGCCACCACTATTGAGGAGGCCAAGAGGAGGCTTGATGAGGGTGGTGTTGTTGAGGTTCCATGGAGTGGTGATAATGATTGCGGGATGAGGATCCAGCAATTACTTGATGCAGATGCATTGGGGAAACCCATGGATGAGGATGCGACTAGGGAAGTTGGTGGTTTAAGGGATCTGGCGTGTAATGATAAGCAGGCGAATTATTGGTTAAGGGTCTCGAGAAGGTACTAAGTTAAAACTTTTAATAATTCGCGAACTAAATGACTTGATGAAGACCACGTTATTGATTGCTGTGATCCTCATATTAATAGTGGTCGCTGTCGCAGTTACATACCTAGCGGTATCAATCAATGAAAGCCCTGAATCAGCACTCTTAAATGCTAAGAAATTATTGTCGAGGAATGTCACGTTAACGTACAATTTCATGGCTAGTTCGATGTTTATAATTAATAACAATGTATTTCCAGGCATATCAGGTATTCCATTTCAGACAGGACCCTTGACGGGCACCATTACAATTTCCAGAACACCAATGAGCGATGCGACTGTGATAAACGGTACATTGACATTCAGGCATTTCATAGGGGGTATTAACTTTAACTTGGTGCTTTGGAAGTACGATAATGAACTCTGTTATGCGACGGAATTTAACTTCATGGGACATCAAACAGCTACTCATTGTGCACCTTACGTAAACCTTACTAAATACATTATGCTTACTCTGAATGAAAGTAAGTATGTAGGAAAGGGGGCCTGGCATGGTAAAACAACTTACTGCTTCACGGCATTAATAACATTAACGTCAACCCAGGGTGAGTTGCAGGGAATACCCATTGCCATGAATGTTACTAAACTATGTGTCTTAAGTAATGGTGTACCAACCAACATAACAATATACCTATACCCAATGTATCAGGGTAGGCTCAGTAACATGGTCATGAATATAAACATGACACTGCTTAGTTACTCATTTACATTCAATCAATATAGATTCTCACAAATAACAAAGGGACTTATACCATGAACCGCTATATCCTTCAATGAAGCCTCAAGGAATCACTGCATCGATCAAATTAATTCTCATTAAAGTGTCTTTCAATCATGGGTATTGATATGTCAGTATGAATAAGAAGCTTTCCTCAACGCCATAGTTAGTCCTAATCACAGATCCGCCAAGGCGTGGGTGTATGGAGTAAAGGTTGGAGGCGGTATTGATGGCTATGGTGAAGGGGTAAAGCCTGCGCCGGAGGTATGTATTCAATGATACATGGATTAAAGCCTTCAATCCTCATACCGCAATCGTTACCATTTATACGACAGGAATGATACATAGCCATTATATATTACGAACTCCGTAATTAGGGGCCATACACCATTTAACTAATTTTATAACTCTACGTAGGCCATCATGAATATTATTAGAAAGAATAATTGAAAGACGGAGATAATTAATAATTATTAACCAAGCAACCTGACCCAGTAACATGTTCAGTGGAGGTTACTGGCATTAACGTAGACGTCATAACGTTGAATAAAACCCAGGTTAGGACTATAATGAATAAAGTTATCATATAACCGGTAAGGTTTATGGGTGTAGATATTAGTTTTAAGTATGGTTCGCCCAAGCATAGATCATTAAATAGGCCCCCTTTAAATAAGTGCTTTACATTAGGGTAATGAATTACCTTGGCTAAACTTATTACTTATGGCCTTGAGTATCTTTGTTGTACTGCAAAGTGGGCAATCCACATAGTCATTAAACCTAATGACTTCCATATTGCCTAAACCCCTCTTTCTCAATTCCTCCCTTAATGAATCTTCATTAAAGGGTTGATTTGGGCCAAGCAGTATTATGTTTGGTCTCTCCTCCTCAACAACCCTAAACATGTCATCCTCATAGCCAAGCCTAGCCTTATGGACATAAACAATGTTTCTCACAACCTCTAGCCTTTGGTCTTCGGGAATTACAATATCCCTACCCTTAATCCTCTTGACCGTTGAGTCACGGGCAATCACGGCAACGACTCGGCCAAGGGTCCAGGCATGCCTTAAATATGCTATATGTCCTGGATGGATTATTTCGAAGGTGCCGGCGACAAATACCTTATTTTGGGATTTCCTGATAAGATCACTGGTTTTGTCCCAGTTGAAGTGAGCAATACCAAGGATCCTCAGGGCATCCAGTAAGCCCTCTGCGTATGCTATTGTTGCTAGTGCATTAAATTGATCGCCCCTGGATAGGTGGTACATGGAGTCCTTTAGGTATGCCCTCGCTATATCGATAACCTCATTCTTAATGCCCTCCCTATCAATTTGGTCAAGTGCATTTGCCACATTCCTTATGTAGGCATCGATCTTGGCCATTGGGTCTATCGAATCCATGGTCATTACGTAGTGCTTAATTCCCTTAGGTTAATAAGTCTTCTAATATGGTAGACGATGAGTTAAATGGTATGGTTTAACAGTAATGACCAAGAATAGTAAGTTTCATTCCCTAAGTGTTTCTAGGGATATGAAGGTTTTTGTGTCTTCAATGCCCTCCATTAGACTTAGTACGCGTAGTATGTCATTGACATTAACCTCCCTGGTTATCAGTATTAGGTCGTAGTCGCCGGAAACCCTGTAGGCCTTCTCGATAGGTAATTCCTTAACCTTTTCATATATTATCGTCCTATACCTAGGCTGCACCTTAACCAATATCACGGCCTCATTGGAGCTCATCCTTAGTACCCTAAGTGCCTTATCCGTTACATCAACGAACTCACGGCCAGTCCTTATTAAGCCGAAGTCCTTGAGCTTCTTAAGGTGAACACTGAGTGCCTGTCTAGTCATTCCAAGCTCCCTGGCTAATTCATCCTGATCCGCGTATACCGTGTATACCTTAAGCGGGACAGCCTTCTTAAGTAGGTACTGAAGAACCTGGAGTTGTCTCTCTGTTAATTGCCTCTCAATTTCCGCAGGTGTAACCTCTCCACTTGATGTGGTTATGGAAGTCATAGTAATCTACCAAAATCAACATATAACACTAGTATAAAAAGGTTATTCCTAAATATTATATGTGGACCATCAAAAAACTTACCGTAAAAAATAAAGTCAATTAATTACATAATAGTCAATAATCTGATCTTTACTTAATGTGGAATATAAAAATCAATTAATTAATTTAAGGAATCCCTCCTATATAAATAGAGATACTAGGAGTACTCTAATCGTCAATGTTATTAAAATTATTGCCAATGAGATGATTATCGATGCGTCAAATAATTTAATTGCCAGCCACAGTGAGGTGGCGCTGGGACTCTGCGCATTATTATTAACCCTGTATACACCGACCTTTTCCAATATTATGTTTAACGCACCTGCAAAGGACGCCATGGGCCAGCCTGAATTGGTGCTCCTAACTCTATTGTGCTCAAGAATGGCTGTCTTCATACTGTCCTTCCAGTCTAGGCCGATTATTGCTGACGCAGTCATGATTATCACTGAGGATAACCTGGCCGGTACATAATTCACTATGGTATCCATTTTTGCGGAGAACCAACCAACGCGTTCATACGGCCATCCCTTATAACCCACCATTGAGTCCATGGTGTTAGAAAGCCTTTGTAGTAATGCACCAGGTAAGCCGAACAATGCGAAGTAGAATAGTGGTGAAAGGAAGCCGTCTACAAAGGACTCAGCAAGGCTTTCTATGACTGCCGACACCAGGTGTTGGTAATCCAACTCCCAAACGTTTCTTCTAACTATCTCCTGGGTTAATGCACGGGCATCATTTAAGTTCCCTAACTCAACTTTCCTTAGTATTTCCCTGGCGTAGTTTCTCATGAGCTTTATTGAAAACGTTAATTTCAGAAAATATGCATAAATTACGATACCAATTATAGTGTTTACCATGATTAATAAACGCGGTATTAAGTAGAAAGCGATCATAATTGGAATTACCGATATGAACCACAGAAAAATGCCATAAAATCTACCGTAAGGCCTAAATAACTTATAGGATATCCTTCCACAGAGAATCACTGGGTGAATATTCATGAGAATGCCCTTAGGTTCACCAAACACTAAATCAATCAGTACCGAGGTCAGTAGTATGGCCGCGTAATACTGTATCAATACCTCAGCGCTCCCCATAGTCATCTCACAGGCCTTGTATTCCTCACTAACCAAGACATTTTCTCCCTAAAGTAGGAGATAAATGTCTCAAGTTCAAATAACGGTCTAACCACCTCCGTGCCTGGGCATAACTCGTTGACAGTGCGCAGTATCTCCCTATAGATAACGCCGTGGGTTAGGACCACGGGTATAACCTTACCCGGGCAGCGACTGCTCATGTAGTCCCTTAGTGTTGGTTTTATCTTTAGGAACGCTATATCCCGTAAACCAAGCCTATTGGTGTCCTCAAGAAACCTTGGGTCAGGATCACCGTGAAACACGTATAAACCAGGCCCTAGGCTTATTAAGAAGTCCTTAATTCGAGGCCACCTTAGTACTGGGGGTGTCTCAAAGCCCGTTATGGATACTGCCCTCTCGTAGTCCTTACCATATCCAATAAACAATGGTATATACACATCGCCTTCGGCTTCATTTACTGAAGGTCTGGATAACGAAACAAATGCATAGAGTACGCCAACTCTTTCAGCGAAATGCCTTACGCTATCCACGTACTCGCTATCCCGAGATCCATGAAGAACAATGACTATTTTCGCATGAACACCCCAGCATACAATGTAACACATATTAAAGCTTAATACTAGCATAGGGTTGGAGGTTGTGCCATGAGGATCAGAACCACTACATTGTTGCTTTATTATCCGACCGTCCTCATTATCGTGGCCATGGGAATGCTAATAGCCGTATTAATACCCAGTTACTACGCATTACTCCCTGAATTTATAATGTCCCTGCTTTTCATATACACTCTTGGTAAGTTACATGGTAAGTTGGGTATTGGTTATTCCTACGTGGTCACGATAATACTAATAGTACTGCTCAGCTATGCGTCAGTATTCTTAATAAGACCCAGTCTATTTCTCAATAAGGCTCTTATTGAAATGAAACAAAGCTTGTTTAGAGGATCCCTGTATTTGGTTACTTATTTGTTTCTTTCATTACTACCTGACAGCGCCACGGACCTCGTTGGGACACTACCAATCTTTCTTCTTGTGACTGCCATCGCCGTTCTAGAGCTTAGACTCAGGCATTATGTCCTGGCTGGAATACTGACGGGAATAGTCGGTATTGGTGTGTCCACGGTGGTTTTATCATTAATGTTCAATAGGGTCATCGTGACCTACGGCTTGTCGGCAATGACAATGGGCTTAATGGGGCTAACCCTAATGGCGTCATTAATAAATACCGTGAAAAGGCCAGGCAGGTTAATGCATTTTCTTAATTTCTTGATAATACTATACACGGTCTATGAGTCAATATGGCTGCTAATACCGATACCTCCAGTGCTCATTATTGGCGGTGTTGGTATAAACCGACTTGGTCATTTCATTAGCATGCTTGCGGGTATCATTATTGCAATATTTATAACCTAAAAGTAGCAATATGCAATGCAATGGGTGAGTCGAGGGGAGTTAGGGCATGGCACATACTCATGGGAATCAGCCTATTGCTGTATCTAGCAAATGCCTCGTTTCTAGTTTACCTGCAGTCCCTGTACTATGGAAATGCAGGTATTATAAATTCAATAACATCCGTGTTACCCCAGACCTATGTATCACAGATCAATAAGTACCTTCAACTAGGCTTCATGGGAATAACGGGCGTAATATCAATAATACTAACCCTGGTAATGCTATATATAATAGTGAATGCTCTTCAGAGCAGGGGCCCTGGTGCAGGTAGAACCATGAAGATAGCCTTAGTTATTTTGCTGATTATTCAATTTTTCATGGGCAACGTCGGTTTTGTACTTGGTCTAATAATTGGTTTAATCGGGTCATTACTAATGAGGTGATTTAAATGAGGATCTTGATAACAGGTGGCGCGGGCTTCATTGGTTCCTTCTTAACCGAGAGGCTCGTCTCGTTGGGATACAGCGTGGTTGTAATTGACAACCTAAGTTCCGGCGACTTAGGTAGGCTTGGGCAGGTAATTGATAGAATTACCTTTGTCAAGGATGACCTGAAGAACCCGAGAAATCCTGAGGCATTCCAGGGCATTGACTCGGTATTTCACCTGGCAGCTAATCCGGAGGTTAGGCTCTCAGTGACTGAACCAAGGATACACTTCGACGAAAACATCGTAGCCACATTCAATGTTCTTGAATTATCCCGCAAGTATGGCGTTAAAAACATAGTCTATGCATCATCGAGTACGGTATATGGTGATGCCAAGGTACTACCAACCCCAGAGGACCACCCAATACAACCAATCAGTGTCTATGGAGCTGCCAAGACAGCCGGTGAAATAATGTGCGGAACCTACACTAGGCTTTACGGAATTAATTGTGTGGCCCTTAGGTACGCGAATATTGTTGGGCCCAGGCTTAGGCACGGCATAATCTACGATCTATTAATGAAACTTAAGAGGGATCCAAACGAGCTAGAGGTCCTCGGTGACGGCACTCAAGAGAAGTCATATATATACATAACGGATACAATAAATGCCACATTAATGGCTTGGGAACATGCAGCGAGGAATAGTGGCATTTATGTGTATAATGTGGGTAATTGGGATTTAATAAACGTTAGGGAGATTGTCAATATTATCGTTAAAGTGTCAGGTTTTAATCCGAGGATTACGTACAGACCAGCGACACCAGATGGCAGAGGATGGCCAGGAGATGTTAAACGAATGTTATTATCCATAGATAAGATAGTGAGGGAAGTTGGTTGGAGACCAAGCATGAGTAGTAAGGATGCCATTGAGACAACAGCTAAGGCTTTATCACAGGAGCTTGGTGTTGGTAAATGGTTAAAGTCCTAGTTCTTAGAGCGTCAGGAAAGATAAGGCCAATCTCGATAGATGACGTTGATATTATACAAATACCTGTCATTAAAATCACGCCTAATGAGAACGTGATTAATAAGATATCCCTTGAGGATGCTAATTACATGGTCATAATGAGTACGACAGTGGTAAAGTACCTAAGGAGCACCTTAGAGAAGTTGGGTGATAGCGTAAGAGTCATTGGTGTAGGACCACAAACATGCAATGAGATGGAGAAGTTGGGTGTCAAGTGCGAGGTACCCAGTGAATTCTCAAGCTATGGCATTATTGAAATGATGAAGAAATTACCACGAGGAAAAGTGGTAATACTGAGGTCGTTAAGGGGCAATGACTATGTGAAAAATGAGCTTCAGCGAATTGGTTATTACGTAGTTGAGTACGGTATTTATGACCTGACACCTGACCCAATTAGTGTTGATATTGCATGTAGGCTCATTAACTACGTCGACTACGTGGTCTTCATGAGCTCCATGACTTATGAAACAATGAAGGATTGCGCTAAAAACGTGCTTAAGGGTAAGACTGTGATAGCCATTGGTAGGGTTACGGCGAATCGAATGAAGAGCGATGGTATAAATGCATTAATGCCAGGTGAATATACGCTTAACGGTGTTTTAAGAATACTAATTAATCACTTAATGATAAGTAGTGAATCACTTGGTTGAATTACGAAATCATTACCTGGATTGAGAATAACCTCATTACCCCTAACTATGCCAATGACTAGGTAATTCAGCTTTGACTTAACCACTTGCATGATATCTATGAAACGCGATCCAACATATTCATCGGCCTTAATTAGGCCCAGGTTACCCTTATTAATTATGTTCATTAGTACTGATGATAAACCACGATCAAAGACTTCATTAGCTATCATAATGGTTGTGAAGGAACCCAGTGAAATCACGGAATTAGCACCAGCCCTCAACGCATAATCCCTATCAACTTCATTAAGAACCTCGGCAATCACATGGGCATCAATATTCAGCTTCCTAACACTCATGATTAATAATATAACCTTCGCATCGGCTGTCTTAACATCAGAATCATTAAATGGAAGTATCACTACCGTAGAGGCCTTATCAACACCAGCCCTTAGCAAGTCATTAGTATTGAATGGATCCCCATGAATAAACTCAACATCAGCAGGTAATGATGACGGCTTATCACTATTATTTAAGTAAAGAATATCAACGATCTCACCCTTCCTATTCATTAAATCGATAACGACATTAATAACCCTCAAGGCTCTATCGACATCACCGATCACAACAATATGCTTGCCCTTTGAGGTTGTGTGTTGACCCATGCTCCTCATTATCGCAACATTAGTTAATTCAGTGGCTATCGAGGCCGTCAGCAGGCTTATTACGGCAATACCCACGGGCATGATCACCATATCAACCACCTTACCAAGGAATGTGTTAGGTACGATGTCGCCATAACCAACGGTTGTTATGGTCTCCATCACAAACCAAACAGCATTAAAATAATTGTTAAATTCAGGATTCTTACCATACTCAATTACATACATAACAAAAGCACCAATGAATAAAATAACCAAGAACAGAATTAATGAGTAAAATATAACGCTTCGGACAATCCTACGAAATCTTTTCAAAATCCTCAAAACAGTAATAGGTATGACCATAAACAATTACCATGAGTTAACGACCTATTAAAAGATTACTTAATTTCTAATATATCATTATTTATTATTCGCAATTTAAAGTGAAAACACATGTCATTATATTAAAATCACTATATCTCATTAATCTTTTCCTTACTAAAGTAGTCTTTATATTGATCTCTAAGCACTTTCTTATCGAATTTTCCAGTGCTCGTCTTTGGTATTGACTCAACAAATAATATCTCTGGCAGCTGCCATTTTGCAAACCTACTTGACAAGTGATCTAGTAACTCCTTCCTTAATGCATTCTTATTCTTATCCTTATACTCAGGTTTTAGGACCACGAAAGTCAATGGTCTCTCGCCCCACCTTGGATAAGGCACTCCAATTACTGTAGTCTCATAAACTGCTGGGTGCGCCATTAGGTAATTTTCCATATCAATACTTGATACCCATTCACCACCGCTTTTTATTAAATCCTTGAGCCTATCTACGATCTTCATATACCCATCCTCATCAATAACAACCGCATTGCCGCTTCTCCACCAAATATCAAATCCCTCGCCATGGAATGAGTCAAACGTCCTCTTATCGTTAAAGTATTCTCTAATGGCCCAGGGACCTCTCTCAAGTAATTCGCCAGGTGTCTTTCCATCCCAAGGAACATCATGTCCATACTCATTAACAACCTTACGTTCCATGGGAAATATGGGCAAGCCCTGTTTAGCCCTATGCGGCCAATACTCATCATTCCTCATCCTACTAAGTACCTTGGGCTTAATTACGTAGATATGGGTAAGCGGAGAGGTCTCTGTGGATCCATATGCATGTATAACCTCAATACCAAGTTCACTTAAGTCGCGCATCATAGCCACTGGCGGCTCTGAGCCGCCACTCACGACCTTCATATTAAAGTGTGGTTTAGGATCTATAGCTCTTAAGTAATTAAGGATTGATATCCATATACTGGGAACGCCGTTCGACCGCGTAACCTTCTCATTAATCATTAAGTCAATAATGGGTTTAGGATCATTAGTGCTCCACATACCAGGAAAGACCAGTTTTGCACCAACCATTGTAGCTGCAAAGGACATACCCCAACCATTAACGTGATATAACGGAACAAGTTGTAAGAGTGGGTCGCTCGGGTTCATGGGAAATACCTGGTGAATAGCCATGGTATGTAACACAAAGGATCTATGGGAATAATAAACGCCCTTCGGCATGCCCGTAGTACCTGATGTATAGCATGCACCGCATGCAGATCTTTCATCAATAAACGGGAAATCATACTTTATCACCACTCCTTATTAAGTCCTCATAGTCATAAACCCTTAACCCACCTAGCTCAAAAGGCTCATTAGTTTTACCCATTACCACGACCTTCTCAACATATCCAAACTGCGGAATCACACCCTTAAATTGAGCTAGAAGTGGAGCATCTATAAAGAGCACCTTAACCTTTGAGTGATTAGCCACATGCACTATCTCAACAGGTGATAACCTAAAATTCATCTCAACGAAAACAGCACCAACTCCTGATACGGCGTAGTATAATTCATAATACCTATGAGTATTAACACCAAGGGCACCAACTCTATCGCCAGGTTTTATACCAAGTTCATTCTCAAGTACATAAGATATTCTCTGAACCCTATCATAAACATCACGATATGTTAACCTAACAATACTACCATCAACATCTCTAGACACAACCTCATTCTCACCAAAGTATAAAGCGGCATGCCTTATTATTGCATGAACATTCAACGGATAATCATCCATCATGGTTGACGGAAACCCCCTAATAAAACGCATAATACTATATCACATTCTTATTTATAGGTTTTATCTATGAGCCTAACCTAGGATATTACATATAAAATATTATGCGTATAAAAGAATTAGTAATATCTAAACTTAAGTAAAACGCTACGGTTAATAGACAAGAATCCCCAGCCACTTTAAGAATAATGACTTAAGCAAGGCGAAAGGTGGGTCTTCTACAATGCATTTCAAATCCTCAATACCGTGATTAATATGATCATGCTAGGGATGAAATTAAATTAACGATACCATACCATGACAAACTTACCCAGCAACAACCTTAAGAAGAAAATACAATGGAATTAAGTATGGGAAAATGCCATGAATTTAAGGGGATGAGGTGGACTTAATACGGCGTGGCACTACGTATATCGTTACTAAGGACAACTAGACGTGTACGCCGTTACATAGAACCCACTTGGTGATGACATGCTTGGTCCGGAGGTTCCAATGTTTATTGCTTGAAACTGCGTATTGGGTGGTGATGGGTAAAATATGAACCATTGAATATCATATATGACTGATTCATAATTACATGAGGAACCACCACCGCTATATAGCACGGCTTGAACGCCGGCAGGCACGTTGATCTGGGTCGTTAGGAATGGGTAAATAACCATAGGCCCAAGGATCTCAGTAGCCAATTGATTCTGCTGGGCAGCGGCCGTTGGGTTTGTTGGTGCCAATACCCAGGTCTCATTGGGGACAGGGCCTCCATTGGGTGCACTAGTATAGTGAGGAGCCGTTAAGTTTATCTCAATCGGTGGATCAGTAACTGTGTAACCTTCCGTAATTGCGTTACCGAATTGTCCAGTGGGTCCGGTGGCCGAGAAGCCAAGGGCAATACTTACTTGATAGCTCACGCTTGTCGATGTTGATGGGCTTATTGGGCCAGGGTCATCGCCAGCCCAGGAGAACCAACCAACCGGCGTATTTCTATACGAGCACGTAAATACACCAGGTTCCATGACACCTTGTGTGCACATGTATGATGCGTACTGATCAGTGAACGATAATAGGCTACTAACATACGCACCAGGCGCTGGTGTTGATGCGATAAAGTTCCACTCATACCCAGGGATGTAGTAATATCCATTCTCCTCATTAATGTTTTGGCCAATTTCAACGCAGAAATCAACGGTTTCATAGCCATAACTATCACTATAAGTCTGCTGGCCATACCAGAAGAAGTAGCCATTATTTACATTGGTTGTTTGTTGGGTTGGTGCTGAGAGGGAACTAGCCATTGCGTAGCAGGGATCGTCTGGGTCTACCTGATTCTGCATGGTGGAAATTACGCCATATAATAATTCCAATGCTGTGATGAGTCTCTCATTAAGGCCGGCAGTGTTGGCAGGCCCGATCATTAATGCCCTACTGCCTATTGGCACGGCTAATACATACCTCATACTATTGATGCTGTACCTCGGCATGGGCACGGCAACGGCACTCGCATTATACGCCTTGGCCCATGCCTTGGCCAGTATTAATTCCGCAGTGATTAATTGGCTAACATTACTTATGCCGATCACTATGATATCCCTATTAATGAGTAGGTGCTTCAGTATCCCAGTGGTAATCGTCATGTTATTGCCCGTGTAATTAAACAGGTATGTCCAGTCAATGGCTATGACCGACTGAGACGGCGCATTGATTATGTTGGAAGTGTTTATGAGGGTTATGATGCCCTGTGGAATGCCGGCGTTGACAATACCCTGGATGAACCCTGGAGGACCAACAGCAAAAACTTCAACACCTCTAGGTATGGGTATGGGCTCGATCATCTGCAACACCCCTGGGTAACCACGTGTAAGGCCCCCTGCATGTTTTATTCCAATGAACGCCTTATAAGTTGGTAAGACTATTATTGATGCCACGGCTATGATTGCTAGGATCAGTACGGTGAATAGCAATTTATTGAACCTAATCCCCATAATCATCAACTAGCATCGCACAACGGATTTTTTAATACTCCGGCTGTTCAGTAAAAGTGATTCGAGTGAGTTTGAATTTGTTTACGGACATGCATCCTGAGTAAGGAGTGACGTCAAGAATGTCTAATGTTTAAGATGCCTTGGTGGGCCCGCCGGGACTTGAACCCGGGATCTCCCGCGCGTCAGGCTTGTACGGGGCATCAGCCCCTGGGCATCCTACCAAGCTAGACTACGGGCCCGTTGATTCATTAACTGTGTTGTTTTTAAGGTTTTAGCTTCCCGTTTTTATTGAGGGTAATTCCTTTATAGTGAATGGTTGGTATGGTTTTAATGCCTGAGGTTGTGGCTTTGGGTGAGTCTCTGGTTCAGTTTAATGCCGTTACTGATGGGCCGCTTAGGCACGTTACTTACTTTGAGAAGCATGCAACAGGTAGTGAGGCTAATGTTTGTGTTGCCTTGGTTAGGCTTGGTGTTAGTTGTGGGTTGATAACTAGGCTTGGGACTGATGAGTTTGGGCTATTCATTTATGATTGGCTTAGGGGTGAAGGCGTTGATGTTGGTCATATTAGGTTTGACCCTGAGAGGCCTACGGGCATTTACTTTGTGCAGAGGAATTACCCAATACCTGGTGTTAGTGATGTGCTTTATTACAGGAGGGGTTCCGCGGCCTCGGCACTGAGCCCCGATGATGTTGACCCTGACTATGTGGGTGGCGCCAGAGTTTTCCACACGACAGGTATAACCATGGCCATTAGCGATACCGCTAGGTCAGCGGCACTTAAGGGTTTAGAGATTGCCCGTGGTAAGGGCATCATCACATCATTCGATGTTAATTATAGGAAGAAATTGTGGGCCAACATTGACGACGCAATTAATGTATTGTCAAAAGCCCTTGGTTTTGCAGATGTGGTGTTTCTCGATGAGGATGAGGCTAACCTACTACTTGGTGTGTCTGCTGTTGATGATGTCTTTAGGGAGTTGCGTTCGAGGTTTGGGATTAACAGGGTTGTGCTTAAGCTTGGTATTAAGGGTTCAATGGCATATTGGGAGGGCAGGGTTATTAAGGTGAATGCCTTTAGGGTCCCTGTTAAGGATCCAATAGGTGCCGGTGATGCCTACGCTGGGGTTTTTCTCGCGTCAATACTTAGGGGTCACGACGTGGAGAGCGCCATGAGGAGGGCCTCTGCTGCAGCCGCCATGGTCGTAATGGTTAGGGGTGATGAGGAGAACCTGCCCAGGGAGGATGATTTGAGGAGGTTTCTTGATGGTTATGGTAGGCAGGTTGACCTTAGGTGATTCGGTTTTTAAACACTGCCCTGCCTAATGCATGTGCGTAAGGCATTGGTGGTTGGGATCAATGATGTTAGTATTATGGTTGCCAGGTTATTGGTTAGTAATGGCTATGATGTGAGTATGATTGCGGGTAATGAGGATGAGGCAAGGCTGGGGAGGGGCATTCCTGCCTATGTTTATGTTGGTGATCCAAGGAATGAGGGTTTCCTTAGGGATGCTGGCATTGATGAGAGTGAGGTTGTCATGCTTTTCATGGATGATGCAATGAATCTTGAGGTCGCTAGGGTAGCTAAGTCTAGGGGTGTTCCTGTGATAATAGCATTGATTAGCAATAAGGAGAAGTATCTGGATGCTTTCATTGAGTTGGGTGTTTACGCCATACCTATTGTTGATGCGGTTTTGTCAAAGGTTGCCCATTACCTAAGGTTGCCGTTTAAGCAATTACTCTACTCTGATGATAAGGTGCAGGCATACTATGTCGTGATCAGTTCGGAGTCGCCATACATAAATCAGGAGGTGAAGGATGTGGCTAGGAGGTGCGGTGCGGCAATACCACTGGTTATAAGGGGTGATGAGGTTGTGATCAGCAATGGGGAGCTTAGGATCGAGGCTGGTGATAAACTATTACTTGTTGGTGCTGCGGACTCTGTTATTAAGTGTGTTGAGAGGATTTATTAACGAGGTATATTAATAGGCCTATGAGTAACCACGTTAATACTACCAGTACATATATTGACTTGATTAGGACTATGAGGACAATGGAGAGTACGTAAACGATAATACCAATTATTGACACAACAGGCACCTTCATTTGTCTCACGGTTATGCCTGGCGTTCTAAAGTAACGAACTAAGTGCGTCTCCTTATTTCTAAATGCTATTAATGCTATCATGGTCATTAAGTACACGATCGTCGAGGCTATTGCGTAGGAGTCCGCAATAAGTTGAACGCTTCCCGGTGCCGTGAACAGCATTGCTGTTAGTGATGAGGTTATTATCGCCAAGTGTGGCGTTCTATACCTACCATTGACACTACTTAACCTCCTCGGTAGTAATCCGTCCTCGCTCATTGCATAAATGCTCCTTGAGAAGTCCACAATACCCGCATTTACTGATATTAGGAGCACTATAGCTATTGACGCCGAGATATAGATGGATAAATATATGTTGTGAAGTAGGTATTCAGCCAGCGCGCCTATGGGGTCACCAACGTTAGTAGAGACTATGGTCAATGCACCTGATAATGTTGTTAATAACGATAATAATAGCGCGACTACTGTTGATAACGCGGACACGCCGATTATAGCCCTTGGAATGGATAAAGACGGTGACACGGCTTCTCCCGTTGATTGCGCTATCACGTCAATACCAGTGTAACCCCTAAGTGAGTATGTTAATCCGTGGGTTAGGTAATTGTAATTGAATGGTAACCTAGGCATAATAACTCCGTGGCTAATTACCATGTAATAACCAAGCACCAATAGCGTCATTATACCAAGTAGATCAATTATTAATAGGGTTAGGTTAAATCGCGCCGATGCCTTTACCCCTAGTATGTTTATTATCATTATCATTACTATGATTAGGATTGATAATACGGAGTTCATGGGCCATCGGGAGGCCGTGGGAATAATTATGCTGAGGTAGTTAACTGTGCCTAAGGCGCCGTAGGCAATCATTAGTATTTGATCAAAACTCAGTAACCAACCTGTGATGAAACCCCAGGTATTGCCCAATTCACGGCGGATGTAGTAATAGGCACCACCGGTTCTTGGTATTGCGCTACCGAACTCAGTGTACGCTAAGCCAACTAGCCATAGGGATAGGGATCCCAGGAGCATTGTTATCGGCAGTAAAGGTCCTGAATTGAGCGCCACTATGCCGAGTGTGAAGTAGTAGGTTGATGACACGTCTGAGTAACCAAGCGCCAACAACTCCAGGGTGCCTAGGTCCCTCTTCAACCAAGTGACCTTCTCGGTCATTATGGGAAGACTAACTTTACCTGGGTTTCAATGGTTTTTAAACAATAAATAGCGCCTTCCACGGAAATTCCATGAAGGTTTTATCGATACATCTTTTAAATAACAGAGACAATGTACATTGGTGATTTAAATGAAGGGTTGGGTTGTGGGGACTATAGTAGTGATAATAGTGATAGGAGCAATTGTATACCTAATGCTCAGTAGTCATGGCATAGGCATAACACCTGGCGGACCAACAAGTCCGGCGAGTCAAGTCTATGTTTACTTAACCGATAAAACCATGAAAGTTGATCACTTGTACGTAATAATTAATGAGATTGCCTTTCACAATGAGGGTGGTGGCAATAATACCTGGATAACCTGCAGTCTGACCAAGACAAGCTTTGATCTAGCTCAGCTCGTTAATACCAGTCAATTAGCCGCCCAGTGCTCATTAACTAATGGTACGTACAACATAATACGCCTATACGTTACTGGTGTTCAAGCTGTGGTCAATGGACAGACCTACAACTGCACATTACCAAGCGGTAGGTTTGAAGTGCCGCTTGGGCCAAGTCCTATGGTTGTTAATGGAACTAGCTACGATGTCACAGTTGACTTTGGTGCTGTAAATAGTGTCGTTATTACTGGCAATGGTAAGTGCGTCGTAGTCCCGGTTATTCATGTGTCTGTTAAGAGACATTCATAGAAGGTCTTCCTTGAGGTCCCGGTACCATTAAAATCAGTCTTCGTGTTTTTGCAACCGCTTCTAAAGGTTGCAATAGAGTTGCCGTTTAGTTGCCTGTGCGCCTTTACGATATGGTTAAAGACTGTTGCAGTGTTATCCTTATCAATGATGTATAGGAAGAGACCTAGGACTAGGATTGAGATATATGCGGACATAATGCTATCCCTAGACAGGATGGGGAATTGTGATAGGTTGAGTAGGCTTGCGATGATGG
Organism: Vulcanisaeta souniana JCM 11219; assembly: GCF_026000775.1. GTDB lineage: Archaea > Thermoproteota > Thermoprotei > Thermoproteales > Thermocladiaceae > Vulcanisaeta > Vulcanisaeta souniana. The sequence goes on from NZ_AP026830.1 coordinate 974,624, forward strand.
TCGGCGTGCCCTATGATAGGTTAATACGTTACTTAAATGAGCTAAAGAGCCTTGGCTTAATTAGGTGGGATTCATCAAGCGTTTACCTCAGTAAGAAGGGGATGGAGTTGCTGGTTAATTCCCGTGGTGCTAGGGATGAATTAGTCCTTGCCCTTACCGGCCTTATTCAGGGTAGCATTAAAACCATTACGTAGGATTAAAACATTAGTTACACCAGCCCTCTTTCTTTCAATAACACCCTTAGTCTCAAGTCTCTTGACAAGCCTGGAAACCTGGTACTTACTTAAGCCAAGTTCACGACCGAGTTCTGCCTGGGTCATCATACCACCCCTCCTCTGAATCAACAGCAATGCCCTCTTCTCAAGACTAGTCAGTGTAATGCTTCTTATTACTACATTACCGTCATTGCCTATTACGCTACCCTGTATGTTATTATCTGCATGCTTATATCTAGCGATTATGGATGAGTATATTAGTACGGACGCTATTGATGATAATACGGATGTCAATATCATGGTCATTATGATATCGTATGCAAGGACAGGACTTGTGAATGGCTGTATTGAACCAATTACCTTAAGTGCGCCGTCAGGGCCTACGGCAACCACAGGAACCCTCAAGTTTAGGAATAGGTTATTGTATAACTTGATTACTAGGTATACTGATAATGCCATGAGCGCTATGCCGGCCCATAACCTGTGGTTTCTCATCGATGGAATGTCGACCATAGCAACCCCAAATCATTAATTATTACTTAGTACTTAAATTTTCTTTCTTTCCTTAGGGCAAAGATTATTTTTACCCCAATGAGCATCAAGACTGCAGTGAATCTGTACATAGTGTCAACAATGAGTGATTCAGGAAAAACCGCAATAGTAAGCGCATTACTTAGGGTACTGAGTAGGAGGAGCCTTCACGTGACGCCATTTAAGGCGCAGAACATGTCACTCAATAGCTACCCATCCATTGAGGGCGGCGAAATAGCGCTGGCCCAGGCAATGCAGGCATACGTGGCTGGCCTAATGCCTAGTGTCCATCACAATCCAATCCTAATAAAACCAATGACTAGCGATAGAGCTGAGTACATAATACTCGGTAAACCAAGGGCCCAATTATCCTTCAATGAATATCTTAATGATGACGCAATCAGGCACCTGGCAATTAATGCCGTTAAGTCGAGTATACGTAGACTTAAGGATGAGTTTGACCTAGTGGTTGGTGAGGGTGCTGGGTCGGCCTACGAACCCAACCTGGCAAGTAGGGACCTTGCTAACTTTAGGCCGGCGGAGTGGCTTGATGCCGGTGTATTTGTGGTTCTCGATATCGATAGGGGTGGTTCATTCATTCAGGGTCTTGGTCTAATTAAGTCACTACCGCCTGGATGGAGGAAACTGGTTAAGGGGTTTATTATTAATAAATTCAGGGGTGATGAGAAGTTACTGAGTACCGCCATAAAGTGGCTTGAGAAGAAGACTGGGAAGCCTGTTCTTGGTGTTTTGCCGTATGTAGATGATTTATGGCTATGGCCTGAGGACTCAATGGACCTAAGGCCAATTGGTAATGGTCCGCTTAACATAGCCTTAATAGCATACCCATACATATCCAACTTTAATGATGTATACCCATTGATCCTTGAGGACGATGTTACCGTGAGGATAGTCAGGGATCCCAGGGAGCTCGGTGATCCGCACCTCATTATCCTGCCTGGCTCTAAGAATGTAGTTGCGAGCCTTGATTGGATGAGGAGGACAGGTATGGATAAGGAATTGGCTAGGATAAGAGGCTCGGCAGTCATTCTGGGCATATGCGGTGGTTTTCAAGCCATGGGTAAGTTGTTAAGTGATCCTTATGGCGTTGAGGCCGGGATTCCAGGGGATTATCGTGGACTTGGTTTCGTTGACACCAACACAATTTACGGCATTGATAAGGTGGTATCATTATCAAGGGCTGTTGGTTTGAGGGGTGAATTGGAGAATGTGGGTATCAGGGGTTATGAAATACATAGGGGTGTTCCACAGTATGCTGGTGATGAACCACTTATAATGATAACGGAAAGAAATGGAAAGACAACTAAGCAGTTGGATGGCGTGCTTAGGGAGAAGGAATTAATTGTGGGTATTACGCTACATGATTCACTTGGTGATCCCAACTTTAGGAGTTTTGTGCTGAACATGGCGAGGGAACTGGCTGGATTACCTAGGCGTAATTCCTCGGCTTCATCAAGCATTGAGTTATTATTAAGTCAAGTTGATAGATTAGCATCAATAATTGAAGATAAGTTAGATATTGACTTTATGGTTAATGATAACTGAATTTACTATTTTATGCGGGTATTTATTGTTAATTATTAAGGTATACTTAAAAGTGATGCCTATTTTAGCAGTACCATATGGATAAGCAACCAGAGAGGAGGGAACCATACTTCCACCCATCCATCTTAGAGTTCGAAAAAATGGCCTCGGACCAGGACAAGTACCTGGAGTTCCTTAAAGAATGGCTTTCCCACTCATGGAAGTGGGCCAGGGAGGATAAGTATAAGCTCGTCTTTAAGGTTCAGGCAGAGGTAATAGATTCGCTCCGTGAGTTCCTCAATTCTAGGGGCTTTACTGAGGTCCTTGCGCCAATAATTGGCCCGGTGACTGACCCAGGGATTAGGGGTGCGAAGCAAGCTACCGTGGATTTCTACGGCATGGAGTATAAGGTCATGTCCAGCGCCATACTCTATAAGCAGTACATGGCTGCGTCACTTGGTAAGATATACTTCCTAAGCCCAAACATTAGGTTTGAACCAAACGATAGCGTCTTCACCGGCAGGCATCTAGTTGAGTTCTATCAACTTGACCTTGAGGTTTATGATGCAACTTACGACCAAGTTATTGATTTAGCCGAGGACATGATCATATACGTGGTTAAGCGAGTTAAGGAGAGTTATGGCAAGGAACTCGAGACAAAACTCAATAGGCAGCTCCCAGACTTCAAGAAACCGCTCAGGAGATATACGCATAGGGAGGCTGTGGAACTCGTTAATAAGCTAGGCTGTAAGAATCCACAGAACACTGAAATTAGGTGGGAGTGTGAGAAGCTTCTTTCTGCTTACCATGAGAATCCGCTCTTCATAATTGACTACCCAAAGGGCGCCAGGGGATTCTACGACAGGGAGGATCCACAGAAACCTGGTATACTCAGGGACTTCGACATGCTATACCCAGAGGGCTTTGGCGAGGCAATTAGCGGTGCTGAGCGTGAGTATGAGCCGGCTAGAGTCATTGCAAGGATGAGGGAAAGCGGTGAGGACCCAAATAAGTATAGGTGGTACCTTGAGATGCTTAGGGAGTCATACCCATTGAAGACCGCTGGCTTCGGTATAGGCGTGGAGAGACTGACCAGGTACGTATGCGGCTTAAGGGCTGTTTGGGAGGCTAGACCATACCCCAAGTTGGCCGGTTTAGGGCCAGCACCATAATTTTGGCTAAGAAATAAGGAGCTCGTTGATCACCACTTATTGAGAACCCTATATACCGAGTAGGTACATGGGGTGGGTTGGCGTAATACTTTATAAACTAAGTAGTTCAGGGAGAGTAATGCAGGGGTTGACCTTCACAACATCCGTGGTTGGTAGTTTCCCAAGGCCAAGGTGGTTAATCGAGAATTTTGACAAGTACAGCAAGGGTGAGATCAGTAAGGAGGAACTTGATGAGTACCTGGATGATGCTGTCAAGTTGACGGTTAAGGAGGAGGAGTTGGCAGGACTTGATGTGTTAACTGACGGTGAGCAAAGGAGAACCAGTTTTGTTGCATTCGTGGGGCAGAAGATACCTGGGTTTAAGTTAATTTACGTGACTGACATAAACCCAAGGGCAATAGAAATAATGAAACAATACAAGGCCCAGTTAACCTACTGGAGAGCTGTGGCTGTTGAGCAGATCAGGGACTCCGTAATAGCCCTTGATGAATTCAAGTTCACTAGGTCCGTCACAGACAGGGGAGTTAAGATCACATTACCAAGTCCATACCTAATCATGTGGGAGACCTGGGATGCCAAGTACTCAAGGCAAGTATACCCACAACCCGAGGATTTAGCCAAGGACTACAGCAAGGTACTTAGGCAGGAAATAATTAGGCTTAGGGACGCCGGCGTGGACTTCATCCAACTCGATGAACCAATGCTTGGCGACTTAACGGAGGCAAAGGAGAACGAACCTGATAGATATAGAAAGGTCATTGAGGCAATACATGGACAGAAGTACAGGGGCTTCAAGAATGAACTCTACCTTGCCAGGGATTTGGTAAATGAGACAATTAAAGGAATTGACGGAGTGAGGATCGGGATGCACATGGATAGGTGGCCAAACCCAGACTCACCATTCTATGGAATAGGCTTCGAGAGACTGGCACCCGAGGTTTATGACATAAAGGTTAAGCAATACGTGCTTGAGTACGCAAGCCCAGGCAGTGGCGACCCCGCAGTATTTGCTAAGGATTTACCCAGCGATAAGGAGCTTGGGCTCGGCGTCATTGACGTCAGGAATCCGCAGATTGAGGATCCGCAAATCGTTGTCCAAAGGGCTGAGAGAGTTGTGAAGGTTCTTGATCCGAGGAGAATATGGCTAAATCCAGACTGTGGTTTTGCACCTGGTATGTATAGGAAGTTTGAGAGGAGGATAGCCTTCTCCAAGATTCGTTCAATGACCGAGGCAGCAAGAATATTAAGGAAGAAGTATGGTGATAAGTAGAGTATTTCTTCGTGATGAGTACGAACCGGCTTGATAAAATGAAGAACGTCATCCTTACTGATCAAAATAAACCCCAGGCATGGGTCAGTTAGGATACTCATCGTCACTAGTCAGTTCCCAGTTCATCATCACCCTGCTACAATACCACAAGGCTCCTAAGTGGTTTTTACGCTTTAATGCCATTATTGATTAGATTATCGCCTTATCCCACCGAGTTTAATGGCAATATATTCCTTGGAATATATTAGTGAAAGGTTATTATAGTTATTAGGCGTTGACTCACCGTGTCTGGAGCCCTAATAGACATTTTAAACATGACTGGCCAGTTAATAGCCATCCTCAACCCAATAGGTGCCATACCAACACTATCTATATACATAATAAACATGGAACGGGAACAATTAAGGAGGGTTTATCGATTAGTTGGTATTAGCATACCACTGCTGATGGTGATATTCGCGGTTGGCGGTAGGTACATACTGCAGGCCTTCGGTGTAAACCTCGATGCCTTCAGGATCGCCGGCGGCGTATTGCTCATGGGCATTGCTATGGAGACCCTCATGGTCGGCGGGCCCAGGGCTATTGGTGCCGTTAAGGAGCCTGAGGAATTCGTGTTAGTGCCAATAGTGACGCCACTACTTGTTGGACCTGGTACAATAACCGAATTAATACTCTTCTCGGCACTATACCCAATCTACGAGGTCATAATAGCCGCATTAATAAGCTCAGCCTTCACGTACCTAGTGATTAGGTTCTCACAACCACTACTAAAGAGACTAGGTAGCAACACACTTAAGGTGTTGGGTAGGTTCATGAGCCTAATAATAGCCGCACTAGCCATAGGAATGATACTAACCGGAGTAACAAACTACATAGAATCACTGCACATAACGTGATTTTAACTCTAAACTCCACTAATCCTAACTCAACCGTTAGCAGGGCGTTGCCTGCACGTTGGTGTATATAATCGCCGGTCCTGAGGAATAAAACGTAATTGTACCCTCCTGAGTTATATAGCCGTTGTAGTAAAACTCAATTTTATATTGACCAGGCGGTAATGATATACTTAGCTGAGCCGTTTGGTGGAAAGGCACGTTAATCGTGCCCGAGGCAGCTAATTGCCCATTGACCTCATTATAAACGTAGTACGTAATCGTACCTCCCGGCACAAGTAGTGGAGAATTATCAATATAGACATTAACGTCATAGGTAACTGTCGGTGGAGGTAAGCAATCAGGCGCCGAAACAGTGCTAGGACCCCATGCAACCACATTCGTCGATGCGGAATAACTGCCTGGCGGTTCAACATAAAAGCCACTAAGTACCGGGTAGAAGTTCTGACCATTGTATTCATAATGAACATTAGCGCCTATCCCCAATAAGTCGCCATAAACTAGCTCATTTTGATGATTAATAATTGCAATAAGGCTATACGTAACACTTACTGATTGCGTCTGCACCTCAGCGAATAACGAAGCCTCAATAACTGAGTTAAATGGTATGGTTTCAGGACTTAACAAATCAAGTATCATGGCGCCAACGGGTATTGCATAGAGGAATGGATAGTCCTGTGAGTATTCTTGCATGTAGAGATAACTGTACTCATATTCTTGCCCAGCGGATGATAGGTCAAACTCATCAAATGGTACCGTAACTATACCTACGTATTGATTCAGGAAGTTCAACGCATTACTAATGTACTGCGTACCGACTTGATGCGTCGTATAGAGCGTACTTAAATTTGCACTTTGAACATAGGCTTCATAAGCATAATAATTGGGGTTACATGAATCCACGAACTCAGCCGTACCTAGTGTGCCCTGCACGTAAATAGCGGCTATAGGCCATTCGTAATTAAATCCATCACCAGTATAGCTGTAACTGAAGGATTGATAAAACGATTCACCGCCAATTTCATACATTAACTCAGTAGTTTCTATTCCCACTGACGCGTAAAAGTATAGCGTTGTTGATGATGACTGCGCAACGCCAGCATTAACAGTACCGTCAAAGTTTGTATTACTAGTGTATTGGTCCACGGCAAATATGAGCGGTATATAAGTCGTATTAGTTTGTTTGCTCCAGACACGTTCCCATTGGCAAAATGGGTAGCCCGGTGGTCCTGGCGGTGTTGGGATATTAAAGGTTGTGCCGCTATTCACGTTAATAGTCCCCAACCTCTCAAGCCTTATACTCATAGATTTATAGTTTAGGAATGGTATTGATAGAGATGCCGTGCTGAGCAGGTCGCTGGGATTGTACGTTGTGAAGTAGAATCGTGAGTATAGCGTTGTCCCATTAACATAGGTTACTATAATCTCAAGGCCAACGCCGGCATTACCGAAGCCCTTCTTAACCCACTCCCTGGCTATTGGGGCTATACTGCTTAACGGTACGTAGGCCTGCCCAAGTGAATTAGTCGTACCATTCCACACCTCCACCAACGACTCCTCATAACCCGGCGGTAATAACGCAAAGACCTGCACATAGGCATTCGCCACAGTACTATTTCGCGGGGTCAAGACCGTTATCGTTATGTGCGGCGCGGCGGGTACGCCTATACTCAATAACGTACCTACTAGGGATGTGATAAATACCAAGACAAACATGGGTATTAAGTACATTACACCCTTCCTCATTATTTGAGGCATAATTAGCCTAGGTTTAACTGATATATATATCGGTTCAAGTAACCGTGAAACTCATACAACATAATACATTGACTAAAGTAAACACTAATATTACATGAATATTAATTATTTCCTAAAAGTACTTATAAATATACTTAAGCACATATTCATGAAGTCCATTTATGCCATTAGGGGTGGATCGTCGAGGATTACCACGACTTAATAATACGAAGGTGTCTCCAGTCATTGCTGTTGCTTTTCTTTCCGTACAATTTATACGCCCTTACTATACTCGCCACTTGAAAGACCTTGAAGGCTATTTCGGAATTGTCCTCCCACCAACGCTTTGCGATCTCAATGACCCTCTCAAGCTCCTCAATACTCATTTGATCAGGGTCCTTGGAGAACACGGACTTTATGAACTCGAGCTCCTCCTTACTGATTGAGTTAGCCCTAACCATGCCAACGACCCTACCCACCTCATTAGTCAACACCCTAACCTCGTCCTGGGAGAACAAGCCCTTAAGCCCCATATACTCGATAAGGAGTGAATTAACGTTAATAAGTGCTGACTTAAGACCGCTCTCTAGGCTGTTTATTCTATTTTCCAAATCATTAATCCTCCCATCTAATCTAATCTCCGTCTCCCTAATTTTATTACTCAACCTCTCCTCCAAATCCCTAAACCTCCAATCAATACCCTCAAACCTTCGGCCCAACCAATACGTGAATGCCGCCAGGTAGGCTATTATCGTAATCAATAGGCCAATCACGTAAATAAGCTCATCCACAGAAGTAATTAGCAATCAAGCCATTAATAAATCCTATTTAGGCCCTGGTAAAAACCATGGCAAGGCTTTTGAGCCTGAGGGCAATTTAACCCTAATGAGTGAGCCGGTGCCAATACACGCCGAGGGAATATTCACGATGGGAGTTGATGGTGGTATTTGGGAGAGTTTAATCTTTGAGTACCTGGATAAGGATCGTTATTACAAGAATCTGCTTAGGGATAGGGAGGGTTTACTCAATGAGTTGAGGACCGTCATGGAGAATATGCAGGGTTTTCTGGATGAGGAGACGATTAAGATTAACGGTGAGGTTGTTAAGGCTAGGGTTATTGACGTAAGCCTCGGCTTCAGGGGTTCCTTCGATAGGCCCTACCTCGAGTTTTACATATACTTCAAGGGTAATTTGAGGCGTGGTGTTAATAGGTATGAGGATTATTATGAGGAGGAGGTTGCTGAGTATGATTATGAGATTGTTTGGCTCTTTCCACCGGGCTTTAGGATCATTGAGTATGAATTCGCCGGGGAGGGCTCCATACTGGGTGGTGGGAATATACTGAGGTTAACGGTTAAGAAGGGCCTTAAAGTTGGTAGTTACGAGAGTATAACGTTTGAGGCCCCTTAAACTTTAATATTTTTAATGCTTTATTAAATATTAAGTAATTAACCCTCGCCAGGTAAAGGCGGTGGTAATTGGAAGTAAAATGATGCACCAGTGCATATGCATGCAGCTTCTATGGACTTAGCGCCTGGGAATGATGTTGGGTAGTAAACATTGCCGTTAGCGTCCATGCCAACCCAAGGCCAGTTATCCAATACAACGGTGAATCCGCAATCATAAAACGCATAACCTGCATCGGTCTGCGTTTGCGCAGCGATAGATCCAACGTCATAATTAGTCCCTGGCGCATTTGTCGTACATAGTGCATAGCCAAATCCCGGCTGGGCATGACCATCATCTAATATGCTCTCAACGGAAACTCCTGGGTTTATGAAGAACCAGCCAGCGGCCGTAGTATTAGCAGCAAGCTGACTATTAATGTACCATAAGGCCTCATAATATTCAAAATACACCTCCGGATCATCAGCACTGTTTAATCCAGGCAATGGGACGGAGAACTTCTCAACCCCTAATACGCCAACGGGTGTGAAGTTTCCCTCACGTGGGTAAATAATTTCTATCTTCACGCTGGCTATTGGGCGTCTTACAATAGCGTATAACTTATAATTATTCGCATTATTCCATAAGTACACGTATAAGGTATCGTTATGAACCACGATTGATGCATATCGATACCTATAATTGCTGGGTAGTTGGAACGTGACCAACGTATTTTTGAAGAGCTTAACATTAACTACTGGGTAGGGTGGCTTATTTAAGGTAATGAACCCACGTAGTGCACTATTGACAGTGTTCCTAATCATTTCCTGCATCATCGTCTGGTTAATACCTCCATCGCTGAAGTTTGCGACTACGTTAAATACATATGCCGGTGTTAAGGAGTTATATGCCTGCACCGGGTTCATAGTATATGCTGCCAGTATTGTAATCATTACTATAGCGAGCACCGCCGGTATCGTTATAATGCCTATCTTCTTCCATTTTAAGTCCATGCCCATCATTACTAAGTTTCATTGTGGATCTTTTTTAACTCCGGCTGTTCACTTAAAATACTCATTACCATTAATCAATAATCGGCCTCTCAGGTATTGTCCACCAACCACCAATCCTCCTAATGATACCCTCATTAACGGCTTTCCTAAATACTTCCCTCAGCTTCTCAAAGGTTCCATCATCGTAAATCACGATACCGTAGTCCAACGCATCGTATAATGCAATAGATCCCTTATTCATTAACCTCTTAATCTCATCGATTGTGTACGGGAAGACCTCGAGGGCTATTCCCAAGTTCCAACAAGTCGTGAATTCGCGGACCCTCTCTAGGAAGCTCTTTTCTGAATTCAGGATTATAATTAATAAATCAATGTCGCTATTAATCAGCCAATCATCCCTTGCGCGTGAACCGAAGAGTACGGCTGAGTTAATCCTATGGCCGTGTTCAATTAGGCATCGAATGTACCTCCTTAACTCATGAATAACCTCCTCACCCATTCGACCACCTTAGATGCGGACTCAACACAATGCTGAGCTTCCCTCCTTGAATAAACCTCACTGGGTACGCCATTAGCCGCATCTGGATAACGAGCAACTAGGTAATGCGGGTTTAAATCCCTCAGATCATCAAGTACATCATCAATCGCAATACCACCATTCCTCAATTTCTCAGCTAGTTCCAGTAAGTTATGGGTCTTTGGCGGTAACATTCTAAGCCTTACAATTATCAACGCCTTCAATGCCTTCTCAGCAGCTTGATGTGAATGGAATGCCGCGTAGTTCAGGTAGCCTATTTCAAGTAAGTGCCGTGCTAACTCGAGCTCCCTGATAGCCTCCTTGAACCACTGCTCTGCCTCCTCACGCATTTCCTCAATTTTATTTAGTAATAAAGACCTTTTATAACTGTTAGTAAGGACTTATAATGCCAGGTACTTAATCAATTCCTGATTACCACCTATTATGCTCTTCAATTGCTCATAACTTCTTATTGGTCTTGCCGCAATTATCCTATTTAGTACGTCTCTGCTCATGCTCGGTACGTACTTGAGTAATCGCTTTGGCGCCTTATTGACGTTAACTGGGTATGGCACACCAATCACGGACCTAAAGCCATGCTCCGACACCACAATGTCGATCCACCTCCCAAGCTCTATCTTGGTGGGTATGTAGATCAATAGTGGGTATGAACCAACCTGCCTTGCATACGTCCCATTCCCATAATGAACTTCCGTAAACACCCTCCTCAATACCGCACCCCTCGGCACAACCCTCCTAAGCATCTCATGGTCGAAGTACCTCCTAACCCAATACTTAAAGGCTAGGAAGTACCTCCTATGCTCCCTCAGCAGTTGCTTAATGTCGTCGGCCTGGCTCCATAGTGGTGTTGGTGGTAGTACGAGGACCTGCCTGATGTTGACCCTCCTAACCCAAACATCGTTATCCAGCAATTTCTTAAGGAACTCAATATTCAACCTGAAGGTCTCCCTGGTCTCACCAGGCAAACCAATGACGAAGTTTATACCGGGCAATAACTCGGGCATGCCGTTCCAACCCCTAACCCTCCCCAATTCACTTATCGTCTTAACCGCGAAGTAGGTCTCGTCAGGCATCACCTTGAGGTTATTCAACTTAACAACCCTCGGGTCAGCAGTCTCGATACCCATTGCCGCAACATCACCCGGCGTGTGGTACTTCATCAGTATTTTCGTAACTCTCAGACTCTCCATGGGCCAACGAACTATGGTGCCCGGGTTAACATTATCGATGTGTAGGGTTTCTAACTCTGGCGCCGCATTTCTAATGCCGACGAGTAGGCTCTCAATGGCCTCCGGATTAGGTCTTGGGAAGTCCAGTTTGCCGGTGTCATGGGCCATGTAGGTGTAGAAGTCGGCCTGTCTACCAAGCCTGAAGTGCCTAACGCCAAGGCTGTACAATGCCTTAACCTCCTCAACAATCGCCTTAGCATCCCTATACTTAACTGGGCCATACCTAACGGTGGCGCAGAAGGAACACCCACCACTGATGTACCTTGGGCAGGACTTATATGTCTCAAGCTCGATGATTAGGTTTCCGCCATAATTAGGATGTTGAGTGACTATGCGGGCGCCAAGCACGGCGAATTTATTAATTAATCCATAGTCAATATGCGTAAGTGCAGGTGAGACCTTTGATGATTGATAATTATTCCTCAGTAACTCGTAGGTGACCAGGTCCACGTCGCCCGTGACCACCAGATCATAGTACCTCTGAAACCTACTCCTTGGTATTGCTATTGTACCACCTGCTGAACCATAGCCAAACCTGGCCACTGGGCCTCCGAGGATTTTTATGGGCCCAGTAATTATGTTGGCGATTCTTTCAGTCTCCTCAAGCCTTATGGGTTCACCACCGAGGTACTTACCCGGTGTTACGATGCCGGCTATGACAATGAGTACCCTGGCCTCATTGGCAATCTTAACAAAGCCTGCCCAATCACCCCTGACTTGGTCTATCGTGAAGTACCTAACATCAATGGACTTGTCCACGCTCCACACGGCGCCAGCGACATAACGTGAATAAACGTCTAAGTAAGGTGGTACACCCAGCCCCGCCGGCTCATCTGTATAGCCGTCAAGTATTACTACCCGCTCCATGTTTCTGGTGAGTCTCTGGGTCACTATTTCTTTATGTTTTTCATTACATTATCAATGACCTCAACATATTCTAGATCACTGAATATATTCGTCTGTTCATCAATGACCTGCCTCATGGATTCCTCAAAAGCGTGGCTCATGTATATGCGGACCTTCTCAACCTTTTCACTGAACCTCTCATTACTAATCGGGTATGCCCTAAGACCAACCCTACCGAGTGCACTACGTATGATCATCCAGTGGGCAATAACTTCCCTACTGTATAATTTGGAAACCTCGTTCCAATTAAGGAACCTGTTATGCAGCCAGTAAATCTCCCTTGCGAAGTTCCTGGTGATCACGGCCAGGAACTTGTCCTCCCTGTTCCTTATGGCTTCTTTGCACGTATTAGCATTGCTTAGGTACTTACGTAGCTCATTGTATAGCTCCTCACGATCACTATACACCGATAGGTTCGTTATTGCCATTACGAATTCCTTATCCCTGAGAAAGGCATCGCAGTCCTCATTAACGTATAGCCATAACGCCGTTGCTACGCTATCGAGGATACCCCTGAAGAATCTCTCCTCAAGCTCCCTTAAATCACCCTCAAACCTCTGACTTAAGTACTCGCCGTCAAGTAATGCCTTGAGTTTCTTGAAATCAACGATTCCTGCAAACACTAACTCACCGTTAATGAACACGCTCGGTACTGACCTAACGCCTCTTTCCATGGCAGTGTAGGGATCCTTCGACGTGTCTATCACCTTAACCTTATCCAAGTAACCCCACTGCTTGAGTAGTCTGGTTAGTGTGTGGCATGTGCTACAGGTGGGGTGTATGAAAATCTCGATATTAGGCGTACTCACAGTTCTGCGACCAATTAAGCTTTGTTTTTAAGGTAGTTGCTGTTGTTAATTAATTTTTCAGCCTGTCATGTTTACGCCCAACTTACCGAGTAGTAATGTAGCATTGCTACTTAGGTAGGTTCCGTCTTGAACATTGGTTGCTTGTAACATCTGTGTCATGTTTATGGGTGCCGAGTAACCACTGACGCTTAATGACCCGAATATACTTAGTTTTACCAGGAGTGGTACTCCATCCTGTGTCATGCATACCTCACTCGTTATATTCACCGGTAATGAGCCAAGGCCTGACTCTATTGCGCTGGGCATTATGGAGCCTAGTGTTGTTGTATTCCTTGATGCGTAACAGTAGGTATTGTAACCAAGTATTTTTTGCGTGCCTGTAAATGTGAACCTTGATGAGTTAATTACAGGTAATGCGAGGTTAACTAGGTTGAAGGTTTGGTTAACAGCGGAGCAGCCAGCGCCTATGGGTTCTACTATGCACTGCAGTATTGTTCCATTGCTTAGTTGCGTGGTTACTATGTAAAGGCTCGTTTGTGGGTAACTCGTTGTGGTAACAAAGATATACCTGTCAGTGGTCCCCCTCTGGCTATACGTAAAGAGATAATTCTCAGTATTTGATTGACCAGCTATATTTGAGTAAATATAATAGTTGTAATTAACCGTGTAGGTGTTACTATTTGTTAGTGTAAGTAATTCATTGAAGCTTGGGCCGGTTGTTCTAGGCATGTAAAGCATGAGGGCAACGCCTATTACTACTATTACCACTACCACAACGGCTATTACTACGTACCTTAAGTTCATAATCAATGACCAAAGCCTTCCATGCCTGCCCATTAATAAATGTTTACTCAACACAACACTAAAACTTACGCTGTACCCAGCAGTATGTGAGTAAGCAAAAATTATTATAGTGTGATGCAGGGTAGGCACTTAGTGGCTGATATATTTTATGACATTTACTACAAAAGACTTACGGAGTTGGGTAATGACCGTGGATTAGGAAGGGCAGGTACCATGCATAACGCTTTGAGTAAATTCATTGAAGCCAGCGACATTAAGGATCTATGGAAACCATTACCAACACCTAGTAGGCACAGTGAGACTAAGGCCACAGCCGTTGATGGCGGAGTTAGGGAACTTGAGCTTAGGGATGGTAGCGCCATCATAATTGCTAGGGCGATAGCCGTCAATAACACCGGTGAGCAACCCATAAAGGATGTCGTTGTTAATTGGGTTCCAGTATTCACACCAGCCATCAAGTGGGTGCTATTGTCATACGTGGAGGGCGAAGTCGCCTTGAGAGCCATTGAGAGGGGTAAATACGACTTTTTACTACTGGATGGCAGTTTATACGCAAAGATTACGGCATTGATCCACGAACTCATCCTAACAAAGGGATTCCTAGACCTTTACTATATACCTGAGGTTATTAGGGCCTTGGAGAACCTATATAACGTTCTTGATAGGGCTAGGGAACTCGGCGTTAATGTTATTTTTATGTCTAAAGATTCTAAATTGAAGATTTATAAGGATTACATATTATTTAAGGCCCTAAAGGAAATAATACTTAGCGACGTGCCCTTTGTTAATATTAACAAGGAACTCCTTGATATACTTAATAGAGGTATTGATTGGTATAGCGTTGTATGGATTAGAAACTATAGAAACAAGTTAATAGCATTGGCTAAGAATTACAACGGTTCCCACAGGGATTTAATAAGGGTGGGTATTAGAATGGCGTTAAGCCAATCAATATCTGACATGATGCTTCTTGAGGAGTTAATTAGGATGCAGGGTGTTAGGGTTGGGATAACTAGGAAGTTATTAATAGGTGCAATGGACGCCTACCTAAATCACAAATCACTGATTCAAATAGACAATTTGCTTAAGTTCATTAGGGATAGGATAGAGGATAGCGCTGGATTAAGGACTGTCGATGATTACGGAAACCTAAACATTGATGAGGAACTCGGTATCGTTAGGCGCGCATTAACGGAGTTCCCAAGGATATTAATGATGTATGTTAAGTTTCATGATAATGATGCCCCAATGGCCGTTGAAATACCTTACTACGACTGGCCATTATTTAATCATAGTGTTCCCTGGAAATTATTTTATGATAAGATCGATATTAGTGAGCACCTAGCCCTGCTTATGGATATGTATAGGGATCCCATACATTACAACAAGTTATTATGGCTTGCTCATGAGTATGCTAATTTCGGCGAGGATCAATTTCTAGAATATACCATGGCGGCTGTGAATAAGTTAAGGATCCAAACAAAGAGGAGGTTTGGTATGGCGTTTAACATTGACTTGAGTCCTCAATCGGAGGATGCCCAGGAATAAAGTCACCTTTGATTAATTCAGAAATGCACTAAGTATCTAATAACTCCTTGGTAACCTGCCAATCTGACAATATTTATCTCTATGTAGCTTACGTACTTAAAGGCAACTATTTTCAGGAAATTCTTTATATCATTAACATGGATATACGCTGAAAACACAATATTACCCCTGCCCTCCAGCGATGTGCCATCAACCTCATTATTTACTAAGTCAGGTAGTTCGAGTTCATTGTATTGCCATGGTTCCGTATCAAGCCTTATGGCATATAACTTCTCTATGGTTTTTCTGCCAAGCTTTAACTCATTTATTTTATTGATGAGGATCTTCTCATCAATGTTCAGAGGCAGGGATAGGTATGCCAATTCCTCATTAACGAAAAACTTATGTGGAGGTACCTTAAATGAATTGATCTCTACGCCGTTGACGATCTCCTTAACTTTAATTGACGATCTTAGGTACTCAGGAATCGATGACGACATTACCTTCAAGGCTAGGTAACGGGTTAAAAAGCTATCTTATTGTGGTTTTTCAATAAACAATGGCCTGTTCAGAATGACCTCCACCTCATCACCCTCATCAAACCCTTCCCTATTTTCAGGGATTACGAGGATACCGTTACCCCTAACTAACGTGCTTAACACCCCGCTTCCCGTCAATGCCAGTGGTTCTACGTATACCTTGCCGTCTTTACCCATGTAAGCCATAACTCTCACAAAGGACCTGGTATTTACAGGCGTTGACACTCTCCTTGTAAGAATGCCCCTAACGGTGGGTTTAGGATCATCAGTAGCGTTCATCATATGGAGCAGCACTGGTCTCACGAGAACATCAAACCCAGTTGCGGCGGCAACAGGGAATCCGCTGAGCATGAATACTGGCTTACCATTAACCACCGCGATACTATTTGGTTTTCCGGGCCTAATTGAAAGGCCGTGGCTTATGTACTCAGGGTTTAATCTCATCACTGCCTTTATTGTATAGTCAACCTTACCTACCGACACACCCCCCGTAGTTATCACGGCATCGTGATCCCCAAGGGCATTACCCACGATCCTAGCGATCCCATCCTCATCATCACCCACAATACCCAGATACATTGGTTCGCAACCAAGGGATCTGAGCAATCCATCTATTACGAACCTAGAGCTATTAATTACCTTACCAGGCGGTGGCCCATTTATTGGTGCATCAACTACCTCGATTAACTCATTACCAGTGCTTATTATCGCGATCCTCGGTGAAAATACCCTAACTTTATAAATGCCCATTGACGCCAACACCCCTAGGTCCCAGGGGAGCAATTTCATACCCCTCCTAAGCATTGTTTCATTAGCCCTGACGTCCTCCCCCCTCCTTGATACATTACCCATTGGCGGCGCAGGTCTTAATACCTCAACTAGGTTCCCTGATCTACGTGAATCCTCATACATCACTACTGCATCAGCATTAATTGGCAATGGGGCACCCGTGCTAATTTCAACGGCTTCACCGGGATTCAGGACATACTTGCTTGGGTCATCGCCAACCGCCATGAATCCAATTACCCTTAGTGTTATTGGATTGGTTGGTGACGCCCCAAAGGTGTCCACGCTCCTGACCGCATAACCATCAACCGCTGATCTATTAAATCCAGGTACATCAAACCTAGCCGTTACATCCTCAGCTAAGTACTTATTAAGCGCCTCGGTTATTGCCATCTCAATAATCCTAGGCACGTGCCTAATGTACTTAATCACTTCATTAAGGACCTGGTCCACAGTCATTGTCTCCTTAAAGCCCATGTTGAGTACCTAGTGCCGTGGTGTCATATAATTTTAACCAGGTTGTTAAAATGACTTAAAAATGAGGCAATCATTGAAATCCATGTGAGTTCAACAATCCTCAGGGCACCACCCAGGATTAAGGTTCTTGAGGCCCTTGGGGCCATTGCTGATGGCAGGATTGAGGTAGTTAACGAGAATGAGGCGCTGGTTCGATCATCGGATGGAACCAGGACATATAAAGTCTATGTGGATGTCTCTAGAAGGGAGGTCGACAGTACAGATAATGGGACTGTGTATAGGGGTTACGTTGGTTATCCAATAGTCTCATTCCTAATGATTAAGAAGTTATTACCGATTAATGAGAATTTAATGCAGTCACTGAGGGGTATACCCTGGAAGAAACTAAATGAGGAATATAAGAACTATGCCAAGGTTATGGAGGTAATAATTAGGGATAGGAGATTAAACGAGATCGAGGTGAATAAATACATTGATCAAGTATTATCAGTATTAAGGCGTATGAACCTTAAGCGTATTCAGAGATATAACGAGGTCGCTGAGGAGTAGCATAGGGCCTAGGTCCTATCCCGTACATCCGCATTACTAGGCGTGTAAACCCTGAATGGGCATCTATCGTTAAATTCACACGTAGCGCATTTACCAATTGTCGGCGATGCCCCTGGCTCTCTATGCATTAGCCAGTAATCCAAGGCCCATTTAAGATGGGCCTCTATTGACCTATCAAACCCATTAATATAGATCACGAAATCCCTAAACTTAACCTTGGCAGGAACCTCCATGGTGCTCACTAAATACTTAATTGCTGCGGAGTATATGTTTTTGCGCAACTTCTCTGTGGCACTAGAATCGCGTTTTGTCTTTATTACCATGACCAGGGGATCCACACCTAAACCCAGCTTATTTACTAGGTACGCGTATAATTGCGCCTGCACGTACTCACTATCAAATAGTCTATCCAGCCATCTATTACTTGTCTTTAACTCAATAACAGCCTTGGCAACTCCCTTCATGAACAACACGGCGTCTGGTATACCTATTACGGTGATTTCATTAATATTGACCATTAATGGCAATGTTGCTATTACGAGCTCGTTGTTCCTAACCGCATTCACCAGCCCCTCCACGCTAACCCTACTTCCCTTAAAAACCTCATCGTGAATTATTATCCCCATTTCCATGGCTGGGGTTTGAATTTTACCCTCAATAATCGATAGGTGTAGCTTATACTCACAATATAGTTGTTGGGCTATTTCGGAAACAGTTATGTAATTCCTACCAAACCTAATTACAGGGCCACTCACCAAGGCAATACTAATCAACATGTAATCATTAATAAGAATAGCGTGTGTTCACTATTTTCAATCACCCTTAACTGCTATGAGGGATATCTCTATCAATGCGCCGCTAGGTAAGTTACTCACCTCAACAGTAATACGCGCCGGTGGGTTCTCCTTGAAATACCTTGAATAAACCTCATTGAACTCTGAGAACCTACTTAAGTCCTTGAGTGCCACGAATACCCAAGCCACGTCAACCAGGGAATAACCCGCAGTCTCAAGTATGGCTTTGATATTCTCGAGAATTCTCTCGGTCTGTTCCCTAATACCGCCTTTAATTAATTGCCCCGTGAATGGGTCGATGGGTATCTGTCCACTAACGAAGAGGGTATTACCAACACGCACTGCCTGCGAGTAAGGACCTATTGGTTTGGGGGCTTTGTCTGTGAACACTGTTGTCCTCGGCATTACTAATGAATACAATCACGTCCTTTAAAGCATTACGGCTTTTCAATATTAAAGGTAAAGCCGAGTTCCCTAAGCCTACTAATGACCTTGTTCGCGGCATCCTCCTCGGGTGGTAGTTCCACGATGAATGATACCTCGGCGTAACCCGGCGTTATTGTTGGATCAAACCTCTCATGAAAAACATCAAGCACATTAACCCCTAGTTCACCCAGGGTTGTAGTGACTTTACCAAGCATGCCCGGCCTATCCGGTAATAAACCACTTATCTTCACGATCCTGCCCTCGAGAGCCAATGCCTTACTAATGACCCTAAACAACATACTCATGTCTATATTACCTCCGCTCACGACAACCACCGCATTGCCACTGACCTTGACCTTATTACTAATTAACGCAGCCACGCTAGCCGCACCTGCGCCCTCAGCAATTACCTTAGTGCTTTCCGCGATTGTCAGGATCGCCTTAGCGATCTCTAGGTCATTGACTAGCGTGATATCATCGAGTAACTCACTCATTAGCTTAAAGGTTAGGTCGCCGATCCTCTTGACAGCAATACCATCCGCTATCGTATCAACCCTCTCTACGGAGATAATCCTACCGTTCCTGAGACTTAGGTAGGCTCCTGGTGCGCCCTCACTTTGGACACCGATCACCCTAACCTTCGGATTTACGGTCTTAATTACCGAGGCAATACCGGAAATTAAGCCCCCACCACCAATAGGCACTATTACATAATCAACATTACTTAGGTCCTCGAGGATCTCAAACCCGATAGTACCCTGGCCCGCAACTACGTCTATGTCATTGTAGGCATGTACGTAGTATGCGCCTAATTCCTTGGCTAGTTTTGTTGCGTATTCCTCGGCCTCACTATAGGACTCCCCATGGAGTATTACGTCCGCCCCATACCTCTTGGTTCTGGCTATCTTGATCCAGGGGGTGTATTGGGGCATGACTACGGTTGCCTTTATACCAACGAGGCTTGCCGAGTAAGCTACTCCTTGGGCGTGATTACCAGCCGATGCCGTGATAACGTGGCCAACACCAAGCCTCTTAACGATATTATTTATTGCGAAATAAGCGCCCCTAACTTTGAAGGAGCCTGTTTTCTGAAGAGACTCAAGTTTCAACCAAACATTTGCGCCGGCCACATTACTCAGGGTCTCTGACCTGATCAATGGTGTCCTATGTACAAGGCCCTTTGATTGCGCATCCTTAATAATCCTCAATGCCTCAAGGGCTCTTTCGTATACCTCACGTGGGGTTACCACGGCTTAACAGCACGATTACTGTTGTAATAAGCCTTTCCTCGTCATTACTAATGACTTTAATATAGACCGGGTAGCTGGTTTCTTGATGGTTAAGTTGAGTAATGATGTTTTGAGGAGGATTGTTTTTACGAACCTGGGTGTTGAGGATCATGATGTGATCATTGGCCCTAGGGTGGGTGAGGACGCGGCCATAGTTAGGATCGGCAATGGGTATATGGCGATACACACGGATCCAATAACAGGTGCAGTTGAAGGTATTGGTTGGCTAGCGATAAACATTGTGGCGAATGACATTGCGGTCAGAGGTATTAAGCCAAGGTGGTTCTTACTGACGCTATTACTACCCCATGGCATTAATGAGGGTGATATTGAGAAAATAATGATTGATGTCAATAGGGCTTTGGCGGAATTGAATGGTTCATTAATTGGTGGGCACACGGAAATAACGCCAGGTATTGATAGAGTCATTGCATCAACAACCGCCATAGGCGTTGGTGAGCACTACGTAACTACCTCAGGGGCTAAACCCGGTGATTTAGTGCTTGTGACTAAGTACATAGCCCTGGAGGGCACTGCGGTCTTAGCCACCGACTTTGAGAATGAGTTAGTGAGGAGGGGCGTGCCTAGGGAAGTTATTAACAGGGCGAAGGGATTTGTTAAAGAGGTAAGTGTTGTTAGGGAGGCCCTTGAGATTGCCGACCTTGCCAGTGCAATGCATGATCCGACAGAGGGAGGCCTGCTCCAAGGCTTGCTTGAGATCGCGGAGGCCAGTGATGTTAAGCTAAGAATCGATATTGATAAGGTACCCATACTCCCTGAGACACGGCAAATATTTAGTGCATTAAACATGGATCCACTTGCATCACTCAGCTCAGGCGCTCTGGTGGCTACAATACCAAGGGAACGCATACACACAGCTGGCGTTAAACTGAGCAAACTGGGCATTAATTATTCAATAATTGGTGAAGTGGTGGAGGGTAAGCCCAGTATTGAGGTTGTTAAGGATGACAGAATAGTTAATGAGGTCAATGGGTTCATTGAGGACGATGTGATGGGACTATGGCACAGAAAATACGGTGGGTAAATACATTGTGGTTAGATTTCATATTTAAATACATGAATTAAAAGTATATACCAATATGGAGGTCTTGGCGCCACCGAATTGGGACGTCGCAATAAATAGGGCGAAGTTAGCCAACGTATCGGTTTTCGAAATACTAAAGAAACACCCATACCTACTGGACCTAGCTAAGGAGCTTAGGAAGGCGAAGGAGGAGGTAATTAAGAACTTCGATTATTACATAGACTTGACCAGGAAGTCTGTGGAAAAAATAGGCGGTAGGTTTTACCTCGCTGAAACGCCTGATGAGGCTAAGGAAATCGTGGGAAAAATCGTGGGTAATAGCAAGGTTATTGTTATGAGCAAGAATAACGTGGCTACTGAGACGGGGCTTAGGCCATACCTGGAGAAGCTGGGTAATGAGGTTTGGGAGACCGACCTTGGAGAATTCCTGGTGCAGGTGGCTAATGAGGAACCAAGTCATATACTTGCTCCAGCTCTTCACATGACCAAGGAGAGGATTGCCGAGGTAATGAAGGAGAAACTTGGAATCGAAGTTCCACCGGATCCAGTGGCAGTTGCGCAGAGGGCCAGGGAGTTCCTTAGGGATAAGTTCCTCAGGGCTAATGTGGGCATCACTGGGGCAAACGCCATAGCGGCTGACACGGGTGCCGTATTGCTCGTTGAAAATGAGGGTAACATAAGGATGACAAGCGTATTACCCCCAGTGCATATTGTGTATGACGGTATCGAGAAAATCGTACCCACACTATACTACGCAATGGTTGAGACACTCGTGCAGTCGGCATATGCTGGACTTTACCCGCCGACCTATGTGAATTTAACCGCTGGACCAAGTAGCACAGCTGATGTGGAGATGTTCAGGGTCTCTCCTGCCCAGGGACCCAAGGAGTTTTACATGATCCTACTTGACAATGGAAGAATGAAGGCAGCGAAGGATCCCGTGCTTTGGGAGATACTACTATGTGTAAGGTGCGGTCGATGCAGCATGCATTGTCCCACATACTGGGCCATAGGACCAAGATTTGGTAAGCCACCATACACAGGGCCGATGGGCATTCCATGGACTGCAGTAACTAGGGGCGTAACAGAAGCCGGCCCCGCAGCCATGTTATGCGCTCATTCAGGTAACTGCAAGGATGTTTGTCCAATGGGGATTAACCTACCTAAATTAATACTTCACGTTAAGGGTGAATACCTAAAACAAGTAATGAAGAAATAATATTAAGTTAAATTACATTTAAACTTAAAGTAATGTAATTATTATTAGTATTATCAGAATCACCACGGCTAATGTCAAGAGAAGAACCTCAAGGTATGTCCTCAAGTAACCCCTCTGTATTGACCTTATGTACCTCGATAACACAATTGTTGCATCAGGTATTATAAAGTTGAAGAACGCATCAATACCCTTGTATATGTAAAACGCGACCAGTGTTAGTATGGAACCAAAGCCCGCCAGAACCACATCCATGAAGGCCTGCAGGTAATACCTTCTCTCAAAGATCCTTGTAATTATTCCAAGGTTACCCACCCTGGGCTTTATCAATGCCGCTGCGAATATTATCCATAGAATTACACCAATGGCCATCACCGTACTATCAATACCGGCGGATATAAACACAGGAGCAGCGGGCTTAATCACAAATGGCAGTGCTAATGTGGCTAAAGCAGCGGTGCCGGTTATCGTGTAAGCAGCCACCATAAGTGGATACCTACCATGCTCCTCATGGGTATGTGGAGTCTCGCCTTTAATGAAGTTTAGGGACGTGAACCTAGCAAGGAAGGCAACGTAAGCCAGAGTAGTTAGTATCATTAATGCATACGTGCCATAACCAACCACGGAAATAGACGCCGTGGTTACTTCATCCATTGCAGCGTGTACCCAATAACCGGCTAAAGGTGGAACACCACCGAGGGTTATTGCCGCAGCTAATGTTGCGTAGAAGGCAAGCTTCATTCTCCTACCAAGCTCTAGGTTACCCATGTTGAATCTTGTGTGTGTTACATGAATTAAGTGGCCGCTTACCAAGAATAGGGTTGCCTTTGATAATGCGTGCACTATTAAGTACGAGAATGCCACCAGAACCGCCAAAGGCACTACGTATTGACCAATGGTTATTGTTACAAATGGTGATTGCGGTATAAACGGTGTTAATGCGGTCACACCCATCATGAAGCCTAGGGAGGACATTGTAGACCCTGCCAGTATTACCTTCCTCTCATCGATCATCATTGCAAACAATGCACCAAGTAAGGCCGTTAGGAGCCCTATGTATACCGTGGCTAGGTACATAATCTCAACGCCTGGGTAAGTAATGACGCCAGCTGTATAGAGGGACTCGGTTAATCTCATGAATATGTAAACGCCTGCGGCAACCATTGTCGCTGAGTGAAGTAGTGCTGAGACTGATGTGGGGCCTGTCATTGCCGTGAGCAACCAATCATTGAATGGAACCTGGGCGCTCTTGGTGTAGGGGCCAAGCATGAACGCCAGTAGTAGGGCTACGGTACCACCAACACCCAGTGTTGAGATTATGCTCGACCAATTTATGGCTGGGACGCCATTTACTGGCGTCAGTATTAGGGAACCACCTAGTATGCCTATTGCGGCTATTGCGCCGAGCATTGGCATATCACCAAACCTTATCGTGGCTATTGCCCTATAGGCTGCATATGATGGTGTCGTCCAAGCTGGTTTATCAAGTACTAATTTATCGCCGACCCTCCCAACGTAGGATAACTCATCATCATCCTTATACCAATGCCCTATCAATGCCCATGAACTGAAGCCAAGTCCCTCCCAACCTATGAACATGAATAGTAAGTCATTTGCGTATACCGTGAGTAACATGGATGCCGTGAAGAGGTTGAAGAAGAACCAGAACCAACCGAGCCTATAGTCATTGGCTAGGTAATCAAGGCTGTAAACACCAATTATGAAGGCTAGCCAGGCTGTTAGTAGGCCCATGTTTCGGCTAAGGAAATCTACTATGAATGACACGTATATGGTGATACTGCTGCTTGAGGATGGTAAGATCATCCATGGCATGTTATAGGCTATGTTTTCCCATGGAAATGCGGCTTCTATGTACGTGGCTGTTACTGCGGAAATGCCAAGGCCGATAACCGCTAAGTAAGCCAGTGGTCTTGCTTTTCTCGGGTCCTGATTGAACAACCAGTAGATGGCTATTGGTGATGCGAGTATTATGGGTGATAGTAGCATTAATCCCATTAGTTCACCGAGTAGGCTTGAGAACATGCCCATCACCCCATTATTGTGCTGATACCCATTAGTATTGAATGCACGAGGTATGTGGATGCTGGTGAGAATAAAAGTATTATCGCAGCTAGACCAAGCACGTATAGTGGTACTACGAGCTTAGGATCAACATTAACCTTGTGATAATTACCCCTGGGCTGTCCATAAAACACCTGCTTTAGTGTCCAGAAGCCGTAGTATCCCGTTAATATGAATATTATGGCTAGGCCAACGGCTAAGCCTAAGAATACCCAAAGTCCATACAGCGGCAGCACAACATTCACAAGGCCAAGGAATAGGTAGAACTCAGCAAGTAACGAGAGAGTCAGCACTCCGGAAAGGGCCATCCAGCCGAGTACGGCAGCCGCGCCGACAGATGGCATGTAGGTCTGAAGGCCGCCCATCTTCCTTATATCAAACTCCTCGTAGTAAACGATTATGGAGGCCGCGGTCATAAAGAGGACGGTTTTACCGAATAGGTGCGATATGTAATGCATGGTTAGTCCAAGTATTCCATAAGTGCCCAGCGCCAGCCCTATTAGTAGGTATGTGGAGTTGGCTGCCGTTGAGTATGCCAACAACCACTTATAGTGATACTGGTGCCTAATTACACCAAGGCTTATTATGATGCCACCGATTATTGCATAGATGAGTATTGGCAGCCTGAATTCATTAATGAAGTATGGGGAGATTAGGTATAACCTGGCCAGTACGTAGGCCATTAAGCCAACTAGGCCCGATATCAAGGCCGCCACTGGAGTTGGGTGAGAACCGTGAACCCAAGGTATCCACACGTGTGGGCCAAAGCTTGGTAACTTTATTAATAATCCAATGAACATCAGCGCCCATGCTATTAGGGATATATTCTTTACTGCGGCGAGGTCCATAGTGTTGTTCTCCAGAGCCACCATTACTGCGCCTATTAGGAACAATGTGCTTGCCAGCATTCCGTATACGAAGTATAGAAGTGCTATCCAACGCCTTGTTTTACCCTGAGTGTCATAACCGTAGTAATAAATCAATATTACGGGCGTTATTAACGAAATCTCAAGGGCAATGTACATTAGCAATAGGTTATATGCATATATCAGCAGTTCCATACTGGCAGCGCATAATGTGAAGAGTAGGTAATACACGTCGAATTGCTCGGGTAACTCAAGTACGTGGAACCTATGCTTCATGTACGGGTAGGAGGCGATCTCCAGCGTTATTCCAACGAGTGCTATTGCCAGTCCAAAGGCATTGCTTAGGCCGTCGCTCATTAAGTACATCATACCTAGTGGTCTTGGTAAGGGACCACCAAGGGGTACCAGGTAGGATCCACCAAGTACTAGTAAGTACGATGCGTATATGAATAATGGTATGAATGATACCGATGTAAGGACCATAGCTGCCTTGCTGTATTTTCTACCTATTATTCCAGCTATTATTGAGGCTATGAAGGGTAGGGTAAGCGATGCTATTAATATGGGGTCACTGTGTATGGGTAGGTTCATGGCTTCTCACCTATTTGCTATTGTTTTTGCAGTTATCCCATCTTTACATAATCGTATTAAATAATACCTTTGTAATTTGGCGCTATTCATTAGCATACGTGCCTTAGGGAGAGACCGTATTTTTAAGTACTACCTCTATCATCTGTCAATGCTTAAGAGTAAAAGGAGTTACGGTGAATCCGAAAATGCAGGTGTTTAGGCCATATATTGATCATGGAAAATCTGCAGGGTTTTTAGATGATTTAAGGCTTGGCAAGCAGAGAGTTGAGACTAAGCAGGTCATACTTGCAATACTTAGGAAACTCAATGTACTCAAAGATGGCAAAACTGGTTGGCTTAATCATCCAGTAGTCGTTATGTACTTCAATAATGGACGCCCATATTTAGATGACCTCATTAGGTATTTCTACTCCGTTATTGATGAGTGGGAACGTAGGGGGTTTGTGAATAATATTTCCATAGGTGATATTGAGCCCTTGCTCAACAATGTCGAACATGAGGATGGGACACCGGTGACTGAGGTTATTGCTAGGGAGTACCGCAGAGTACTATTGCTGAAGGATCCCTGCTATTACATAAATAAGCTGAGTACTGATGAGTTGCTTGAGTTATTGAATACGGAGCCCGTGTATTTCAGGGGCATTAATACATGGATTAGGGATGTCTATGATACATACATTGAGTTCATGAATACTCTTAGGAACGGGCGGATACCCTGTGAGTCAATATTCCCAAGGAGGTGAGTCATCCTTCTCGCCCGTCTCTCATCACTTCTCAGAACCAACGCGCCTAATCATTAATAGTACGCATTACTTGTATTATGTTTATAAGTACTTGTTCATACAGTGTTATTGATCAGTGGGTATGGGCTGGAGTGATCTGTTGCGGGAATTGGTTAAGGAGGGTTTATCTTCCAATCATAGGAGGCTCATTGTACTTGTGGGAATTAATGAGGAGAAATTAGCTAGGTATGCCGCTGACTCACTTAGGGTGTTTTCATCATTAGTTAAGGGTGCGCGTGGCTTGTACATGTATCAACCAGAGTATGCAGATGCCCAGAGGAGAATGAGTAGGTTTAAGGGATTTATTAATGGTGTCCCGGTGGTTATTGATTACAAGCCGTATAAGGAGACCGACAAGTTGCTTGGTACCACTGTGGATTTCACAATACTTGACCTGGTAAATGACCTGAAGCCAAATGATGTGGGTAGGTTGGGAGGCATTGTTAGGGGTGGTGGTATTTACGTGTTTATGATACCCCCATTAAGTGAATGGGTGAAACAATTAACAAAATTTCAACAAAGCATCCTCGTTCCTCAGTACGGTCCTGACCACGTCAGGCACTTCCTGAAGGTTAGGTTTTGGAACAAGTTGATGAATATGAATAAGGCATTAGCCATTAATGTGGACTCTGACGAGGTAGTAAAGGAGCCAGTTCTTGGTAATGTACAGCCTTGGAAGCCCAAGGAAATAGTAATACCTGAAAAGGCAAGGTTCTCTAGGGCAATTTACGAATTGGCTAAGACTCAGGACCAGGTTGAGGCTCTTAGGGCAATGGAGGTACTGATGGAGAGACCGCCTAGGGGTAAGAAGGTTAATGTGGTGCTGATTGCGGATAGAGGCAGGGGTAAGTCGGCGATTATTGGTTTAGCTCTGGCTGCCCTGGCCCATAGGCTTAGGAAGGTTAAGGGTAGGGTTAGGCTTGCGGTTACTGCTATGAATCCCAGCAATGTATCAACTCTCATGGAGTTCGTGGTTAAGGGCCTTAAGGCGTTGAACTATGATGTTGACCTGAGTTACTGGGGCAGTGATGTGGTGTCGGTTAAGGTAGGTGTCTCCATCTTCATAGACTACATAAGGCCCTATGATATGCTCAGTGAGGAGGGTAGGGACATTGTTGTGGTTGATGAGGCTGCGATGATACCGTTGCCGGTGCTTTATGGGATCCATGGCAGGTTTAGTAGGGTTATTTATGCATCCACAATACATGGTTATGAAGGCGCAGGCAGAGGCTTTAGTCTCAGGTTCCTTAAGTTTCTGCGTGAAGATAGGGATACGAGGGTTATTGAGTATGAACTTAAGGAGCCAATCAGGTATGCACTCGGCGATCCCGTTGAGCATTGGCTATTTGACACATTGCTACTTGATGCAGAGCCCGCTAAAATAACGAATGAGGATTATGACTTGATAAACAAACGCGGGTTTAACTACGTAATACCTGATCTAAAGGAGTTCTTCTTAACTAATGAGGATCAACTAAGGCAGTTCTTCGGTATATATGTCCAGGCTCATTACAGGAATGAGCCAGATGACTTGGGTATGATGATGGACGCGCCGCATCACTTCATTAGGGCCCTATCGCTTAATAATGGTAAGATAGTGGTGTCCGTGGAACTGGCTGAGGAGGGTGGAATAAACGATGAGTTAATAGACCTGGTGGTAAGGGGCCTAAAGTTACCTGGTAATATATTACCTGACAGGATAATTAAGTATTGGGGGCTCACGGAATTCGCTAAGTTAAGGGGTTGGAGAATAATTAGGATCGCCACGCATCCTGAGCTTCAGGATAAGGGACTGGGTACTGAGATGCTTAGGAAAATTGAGGAGGAGGCCAGGGAGAGAGGTATTGACTGGATTGGGGTTGGTTTTGGCGTTAACGCCAAGTTACTGAATTTCTGGATCAGGAATGGTTACATGCCGGTTCACATAAGTCCGGAGAGGAATCCAATAAGCGGTGAGTACAGTGTGTTGCTTGCTAAACCCATTAATGAAGCAGCAGGGGACACAATAATATATGCCAATAAGGAGTTTAGACTAAGGCTACTTAATTCATTGCAAGGGCCATTCCATGACATGGAGCCTGACGTGGTCAGGATGCTATTAACCGACTGGGGCCAACCACTAGACCCTAGTTATAGCCCGAGACTTACTGATGCACAGGTTAGGCGTTTAGTTGCATATTCATGGGGCCCAATGACATATGAAAACACTACTGACGCAATAACCGAATTAGTAAGAACGTATTATCTAAGGAAGGGTGCTGATTCTATTGAGCTTCCCTTGTTCTATGAAGAGGTTATTATATGTAAGGTTCTTCAGGCAAGGCCTTGGAAGGAAGCAGCAAGGGTCCTTGGTCTTAGGAAATCGACGTTAATGTTGCTGCTCAGGGAAGTAGTTAAGCTCCTTATTCAGTATTACATTAAGTATACCGAAATACCCGAATTTATGATAAGCGTTACTAAATCCCAAAGAAAAGGACAATCGAGGTAGAGGGATTCCTTTAAAATAGGTTCTTTATTTATTAAGGCGCATGGCTAAAAATGGAAAGAGAAGAATTGTAATAGAGATAGATGAGAGTCAATATGAAGCACTAAAAAGGCTTAAGCAAGCGTTTCATTCCCGTAGTTGGGCCGACCTTCTTCTAAGGTGCCTGGATAATTCTCTCGTTATTAATGAGATAGTGGAAATGCACAATGACATCAAAGACCTGGGCAGAACCATTGATGAACTAGCTAGACTAATCAGGGAGGAGGGGAAGTAATTTGTTCATTGTTTCTGAGTATCATTTCTCGTAATTATCAAGCAAGTAAAGAATAAATATAACTCAACTAATGAGAATCTGAATGCTAATAATGCTATTCAGCACGATTGAGGAAGCTATTAATAAATTAAGTACTTTCAAGGAACAATTAATACAATTAAAAGGAAAATATGATAAGATTAATGAGGCACTAAGGGCAAATGCCAATATCGAGGAGATAATCATGAAATCAGGACCTCAACCATCACATAGGGTAATAATTATGACAACAATACCATATCCAATAAACATGCATATTGCGCCCCACTATGCATGGTTGGTGAATAAAATAAGCGCGTTGAATGATAATATTAGTTACATAATTAATGAAATTGATAAAGTAAATAACTACTTAAATAATACCAAGTTTAGAGATGCTTCAGTGGCAATAATTATTGATCATGAAAGTAAGAAGACGAAGTTGGTGATCATGCCATGACCGCCAACGTAGATATTAGTATTAATGTGGATGAGCTATATAGAAGAATATTAGAAGGTAAAAAGAAACTTGTTGAGTATGTCAAGAACCTATCCCTTGTTTATGACAAGGCAAATGAACAACTAGACCTACCTGATAAAAGTGAAAAGATGATCATTGATATATCTAATTCAGTACCGATAGTAATATACAAGGAACCATCTAAGGAGGCATACAGGGAATTATTCTCCAGGGCATTACTATTCCTTAAGCTGGAATATGCGATTTACGAATCCATTGAGACCAGGTTAGGTAAACTTAAAGGGCTAGGTTTTAAAGCAATGGTTAGGTACTTCAGTGACGTACCCTCCGTGGTGGTGATAAACCTTGATAGTGCTAAGGAGCAGTAAGTTGATGGATATAGTTGCGGAATTCGGCAATAAGCTCAACGAGGTACTTCGGACTATTGAGGAGAATCATGCGTATAATCCTGATAATGATCTTATGAACAGGATAATTAGGGAGTTAAGGAGCAAGGGCGCAGCCACACTGGTCAAGGGTAACGCAAGTATTGTGTCCAAGGTTAATGGTATTGAGGTGACCTTCGTATTAACGGCTGATGGTTATAAGAATATAATGCGCGATATTGTTAATTACTATACCAATATTTTAATGTCTATTAAGCAAGTACTGGAACTTACTAATAAGTTAGGTGTGTCTGATGAATATACAGTGATCATAAGTGATTCAGCCATCGATATCCTGATAGGCTACTCATTACCTGACCTGTCAGAAACTCCATTACTAAGTATACCAAGTGTTAAGGAGACCATTGAGATACCCAGTGTTTTGAGTAATGTCACTAAGATGACTGCCGATGAGGTTGCCAAGATCATGGTTCAAATTGATAATGTGATCTCATCATTAGGCAACATCTCAAGTCGCATAGAGACTGTAATTAAGTTGGACGACATTGAATACCCAGAGCCGTTCAAGGTTATTGAGAAAAAGGTGGGTGGTGTATCATGATCATTGAAATTAAGAAATTTAATTCATTGAATGAATTAATTCAGTCCCTAAAAAACGAGTTAAGCAATTCGAATGTATTTATGTATATATTAAGGCAGAATTGGAACGAATTACTGGGTTCTGAAAATAACGTTGTTTTAGCCAATGAGATATCTGAAATTATAAAATTTATCGATGGTGGTACAGAGGTTTTCTCCCTGAAGTTTATTTACAAATCAGGTACCAACACAAAGAGTAATGTTATTAATGAAGCCGCCGGTTATGAACAGTTGAAGACCGCAATAATAAAGTCTATAATATACAAGCTGGAAAGTCTCAGTAATATTAACAAGGATAAACCATTAATTGCATTACTCGTAGACTCAATACCAATAATGATAATAATGCAGGGCTCAGGTTAGGTACTTCTATTACGGAGAACTATTAGCACTTTGGGTATTCCGTTGGCATAGAACACCAAGATCTCTGAATTATACATGTACTGCGGGATCTCTGGATTATGTGTTAATCGTTCCAGTACATTATCGAACTCCTTAATGTAATTACTCAATATTTGTGAACTTGCTATTAAATCATTGGCTATTTCCTCGGGCTTTACATAAATTATCAACCTATCTACATACTCGGTCTTAGTCTTGGCTTTTTTCTGTTTCTTGAAGACAGACTCCTCGCCAACTGCAAAACCTAAGGTCATGGCGTTGTCTTCATACTTCCTAATTCTGGACAGTATAGAGGCTTCCTCATTAATTATCTCCACATTATTCTTAATGTCCATGTAATTCCTTGAGATGCTTAATATGGCATCTGACCAACTGTCGTAATACTCAGCCCAATTGCCCAGTAGCTCGCTGGTTTTTGAGCTCTGCCTAAGCGTTTTAATGGATTCATTGATGAGCTTGTCCAAATCCTCTGGTTTAATTTGCTGCCCCCTTTCAGCTTTTAATTTAGGCTTAGCCCTACTGTTTTTTCTTAATACCTTAGGTTGCCCACTCGTTTTAAGGCCGAATATTGAACGAACCTCTATATTCATGTACTTGCTTACGATTAAGGATATTCCATAACCAATAACAAAGCCTATTATTGGGAGCAATATGTATCGTATGTTCAGGTATTGGTTAATAACCAGGTTAGGTATTATGTATGGTATTAACATGAGTATTGTGTAAATACCCAATAGGGGTATTATTACGGTCAATGGTGGCCTAATTAGGCCTAGTATTATCATTCCAATCATTATTGCAATGATTAATACTGGGATTAGTATTATCATGGAACTTCACCCTTTAGTACCAATGATTGTGAAAGCAGTACCCTGTGAGGCATACCGTTATCGAACTCGAGTAGTACCATGCCCGTAAAATTATTATCATTAAATTCGCTCTTTATTTCCTCCAGTAATGAGTTTATAGATTCAATCCTTGTATTAATATTATCTAGGATATCCTTAATTTCGGTTATTCTTTCTCTCCTAATATCTATGTTGTTATCCTTTATTTCAATTACATCTACAAGGGAGCCCTTGTTTATCTCCTCTTCTAGTCTTTTCTTGGCGATCAGTAATTTATTCAGTTCCTCGCCTAAGTACCTATTCAACGACGTAAGATCTTTAAATCTGAGCAATACTCTCAACTTCACTCACCCCCTTCCCAATTATCTTGTTAATTATCGCATCTGGATTTGTGTAGTAGGTCTGTACATACGTGGAGACGTCCTCGAAGTTAAATACGTTGTTTTCAACTAGCCAATTAACAACCTTTGCCCTAGTATCGATCTCCCTGAGCAATTCATCAATGTCCTTACCAGTCATGTCACTTATCTGCCTAATTAGGACGCTCTTGTCCACATACGACTCATGGGTATCATTCCTCGGGTTCCACCTAAATACCGTGTTGAACCTTATCCTATCACCATCCATGTAGACCTCACCAACCTCAGTGACCCTCCTCGTTAACCTACCACCAATCTTAACCCTCTTAATCATGACGAATATGTTCATGGCAGGTATATAGGCTGGTGGTATGTTCATTGGTGGGCTCATTAA
Organism: Vulcanisaeta souniana JCM 11219; assembly: GCF_026000775.1. GTDB lineage: Archaea > Thermoproteota > Thermoprotei > Thermoproteales > Thermocladiaceae > Vulcanisaeta > Vulcanisaeta souniana. Next base: position 1,007,927 of record NZ_AP026830.1, read on the forward strand.
CCTATTAACGGCTGCTTCGAAGGATTCAGCGTGCATCGTGGATATGCCACTGTGTCCCGTGTTTACTGCTTGGAATAGAACATAGGCCTCCTCACCCCTTATCTCGCCCACAATTAGGTAATCAGGCCTCATTCTGAGCGTAGCCTTGACCAGGTCAAATAACGTGATTTCGTTTATTTTTTCAGAACCGTAGCTCTGCCTAGTGACCAGCCTAACCCAGTTCTTATGCTGTAGATTTATTTCGGGTACTTCCTCAACCGTTATTATCTTCATGTGTGGTTTGATGAATGTTGCCATGGCATTGAGGAAACTTGTCTTACCAGCACCGGTAACACCGAGGACTAGGAATGACCTGCCATTATCCAGCATTACCCAGAAGTAACCCGCAATCTCCGGGCTAATGTTTCCGGACTTAACAAGCTCGGTGAACGTTAGCGGGTTCTTCCTGAATCTCCTTATTGTAAACGTGGAACCACCCGGCGAGACCTCCTTCCTATATGTAACGGCTATTCTAGAGCCATCAGGTAATTGCGCATCAACTATGGGTGTAGCAACAGAGACATGCCTGCCTGATAGGTGTATTAACTTTACGACCAAGTCATCAAGGGCTTGCTCAGTCTTTGGAATTATGTTTGTGGGTATTGACTCATACCTCCTGTGAAATACATAAACAGGCCTATCAACGCCATCGCATGAAATATCCTCAATGTTCTCATCCCTCATTAGGGCATCTATAGGTCCATAACCGAGCAAGTCCCTCTCTATGTAGTATAGGAATTTGGCGAAGGATGATGGTGGCACATTCCTGAACAACCTCCTATACTTCCCAACGATCTTCTTTAATTCGTTAAGAAGATAATTCTTAACATCACCTATCTTAGTTAGTTCCTCGGGCGGTGGTAATTCAAGCATGACTATCCTTGTTAATTCCCTATAGACCTTCTGTTCCGTTGAATCGAGTTCTATCTCCTCAAGGTGGTACATTACGTCTCCCGTCGTTTCATCCTGAATTATAGTGGCGTAAGCGAATGGTTCGTATAATGGGTATCTCTCCAGTTCTTTAAACTGCCCAATGGGTTTTATTAGTTGGAATTCCAGGCTCATTTTCAATTTATTAAATAAATACACCCTTAAAAAATACTTTCTGTCTCATAATTTCAGTGTCTCTTCATGATGAGAAACCTTTATATAATTATTTTGTAAGTATCATGGTAATGATTACTAATAAATGGGTATTATTTATTGCGATTCCATTGATTATTTTTGCATATATAACATTAACTACATATGCAGATACAATGTACGGACCAGCACCCATACCCACAGTATACACGGTATACTCAATAAGTATGAACCTCACTGACTCAAGGCCAACGACTCAGACCTTAACGAACATTTCCAGTAATTACCCACTTACCTATCGCGAGGATTCATTGGTAGTGAACACAACGCCAGTGTGGATAGCAACCGCCGGCCAGGAATTCACACTATACATTACGAATGCGTCAGACACGACGGCGCAACAGGAAATTACACTTAATTCAACAGCCATTGCCAATGGTACTGGCGGTATTAAATGGACAATTAGGGTTCCATGGAGCCTACTAAGCCCACAACCTGTTTATGCTAATTGGTATGTGATAATAACGGAGAACATAGACGGTATAAATTATGTGAGTTTCACCTTTGAAACAGCCAATGAAAGCATAATCCAACTACTGACGGAATTAAGTAATGTTGGCGGCTACTTAATGTCAAACAACGGGAAACCATACCACCTATGGAATTACTACAATGGTTTTAACCCAACAACCCAAAGCGTTAGTAGATACTATGAGGTGGGGTTACCTGGGTTAAGTGTATACTATGCGTGGGTTGGTCAGGGCGAGAACGCAAGTTCATGGCAAAGCCAGGGATTCCAAGAAGTACTTAATGTGTTTAGGTATGTGTTTATTGAATACGTTAACTCAACAATCATAGAGAATGCTGAACTTACCTATAATGCATCAATAGGTGAGTTAACGAATTATGGATATTCCATATACCAAAGGCCAAACCTAATACCCTATGGACCCATAGTATACCCATCACCAGTACTCCTACTTCCAAATGGTACGATCATAAACCCAACATGCTTACCAAACACATATTACCTGCTTGAGACTAATTACGTGACGTCATTTGGCTCTTCAATAACCGTTTATGAAACAGAGAATAATCCAATGGGCTTATACATGCTTAACGGTTCACTGTTATTTGGTGGATACCTGCAGGCCTATGACTTCTTCAACAAATCTATGGTACCAATAACGCCAGTGCAGTACCTATTACCGGCATACCAATCACAGGTAACTAAATTAACCTCATGCAAAATCCAGGTATTTAGCAATGAAGATAAACCATTAGCTAATGCTAATAATGCCCTAAGCGTAAATGGAACTGTCATAATAACCAACAATACAAGGAATCAAAATGCACAATTACAGGGGCAATACGGTCATGAAGGTAATGAAACATCCAAGAAATTACCTTACTACATTGTGGGTAAGTCCTTCATTGGATTAAGGGTTACGCCTCAGTGAGCTTTTCAGTGGGCATTAATCAAATTGTTACTCTTGTTGATTTATCACCAAGTTTCTGCTCTATATTATTCAACGCCTTTATTAGCAATGTATTGGTATTAATCTTTGCCTTAATACTCAGGGCAGCAGCCATTGCATGCCCGCCTCCCTCCCCATTGAAGTATTGCGCTAATCCATTGAAGACCTCGGCTAGGGATAATTTCTCCAGGATTCTCTTGTTGCTTCTACCAATCAACCTGACCTCATTTTCATGCTCTGAGGCCACCAGCGCCACGTCGCAACCTGACCTAATCATTGTGTCGGCCAGTGAGGATTCATAGGCATTTACATTGCTTAGGCATATTATGTAGTCATTGATTCTGTAAGCTTTCATCCTCAGTAGTCCCTTGATCCTGGCCATCCTCTCGGAAAAGGATATTTCCTCAGTCATTGCATTAATTATGTCCCTATAATCCCTACCTGATAACTTGAGTAGCCAAGCCATCACCTCAAAGGTCTCAGGTCTAGCCCTACTCAATCTACCACTATCGCTTAGGATGCCACCAATCAGCAGTGTCGCGGTGTCACTACTCAATGCGACTCCCAACCCCCTAGACACCTCTGCGATGACCTCGGAGCAGCTCGTGGCGCTTGGGTTAATTACGGCTAATGCGGGGCTTATGTTATGTACTTCATGATGATCGAAAATAACCACAGTTTTGCCGCCAATCACCTCCCTATACTCATTTAGTTGGGCATATGTACTTACATCAACCAAGATTATTAGATCTGATGATGCATCGCAATTGTTTGAATTATCATAATTAATGTTGAGCTTATTTAGGAAGGTCTTAACCTCGTGGGATAATCCCTCGGGTATGGTGAGAAACGCTTGCAGACCTAGTTTGTTCATTAATTCCTTGGCTGCAAAGCCACATGCAAATGCATCCAGGTCGGCATGTCTATGCGTTATTACGCAGGCTCTTTGCGTACTCCTCAGCAACTCTTTCAATTTCTCCAATTGATAAACCAACCAATTCACCCCTCTTAAACTTATCCATTAGGTAATCCGCTATTTTAAACCCAAACTCAATGGCACTATTTATAATACTATCAAGACCACTCAGTAATGGGTTTGCGGAGACATCAATACTTATCTCCAGCGTGTAATTAGTAGGGTCCGTGAAGCCCACGTTAATAACAACATCCTCGAGCAATCTATCAGGAAGCTTATGCATTAAGTATCTATATACCTCCTCTGCAACTACATTGGCTATTTCATTAAGTGCTTCACTGGTGCTCATTATTCATTAACCACCGCCCTTAGCCACTCCGCCGGCGCCTCCCTGCAACTTAGCCAGTGCATCATTGATCTGGGTCTTTAAGTCCTCTATCTGCTTCATTAACATGCTTTCCTGCCTTGACAGCGTCTTTATGTGAAGCTCAAGTAGTTCCTTCCTATCCTTAAGTTCCTGAAGCGCCTGGTCCTTAGTGACCAAAACAAGGAAGGAACCAACTATCTTATAGACCTTGTTCTCCGCAGGGACTTTCTCAATTTCAGAAATAGCTCTCTCAATTTCCTTAAGTTCGCCCTCGAACTGTTGCTTCCTAACCCTAACGCCATTTAACTGATCCTGCAGTGCCTGCAATTTCTCCAGGTCCGACTGAAGTGATGGCGGTAATGAACTCATTAAATTGCCAACTTGAGCTAAGCCTTAATAAATATTAATCCACACGTAAGTATTCAAAAACACGCCATAGGGAATTTCAAACAACTAACCTCAAGCGCCTAGGTTAACGGCCTCGAAAATTAAATACAGCGACTTCATAACTCCATTAACTAAGCTCCTTAGGCTTGACAAATCCCTAGCGCACACTACTATGGTTACGCCATCGTCATCGGCACCAATACTTACAAAACCTCTGCTAAACCTCATCTCCCTCTCCAATGTCTTGAATGATTTAATGATTAAATCCTTATCGGTATCCCTCAATGAAAACACGGCCCTAAACAAGCACTCACTCAAGCTTAATCACCCTAGGCTTCGTATAAGCGACATCACCCACACTAACAAAAGGCCCATAGGGGCCCAAATCCCTACCATTAAGTACCTGGATCTCATAACCGTTTATTAACCCACGCACCAGGAAAATAGCATCATACATACCCCTAACGCTCTCAAAATCATTCACCCTAATACTCGGCAACTCAAGTTGTTCACTAAGTATATCCGCAATCTCCATGTACTCGCCTAGGGAGACAATAATGCCGCTCTGCGCCTTCCTCACGCTCTTCACGCCCACAGGCATATCCACCAGAAGCTTTACACCCAGTATTTTTATGAAGTATGGCATTACCTCAATTAATCCATTCCTAATTCTCAAAAAACGTATAAAACCTGGGTTGCCACCCCTCGAACCAATGTACAGTATCTTATCAGCGCCTAGGCTAAACGCCCTGCCCGCAACCTCCACGATTGATAGCCTGCCCCTATTAACCTTGACGGCATTGGGTATCACCACCTCTAGCTCGTTGAGAAACTGCCTCATTCTAGTACCGGCATTACGTGATGATGTTAACACCACTATGCCCATTACAACCTAGTACCTACCCTAGTACCCTGCTTAGCCGCGGTCTCTGTGGCCAGTGTTTTACCCATTATCGTCTGCGGAGCCCAGGCGCCACCAGCGAAGGTATAGCCACACTTGGGGCACTTCCATATGCCGAAGGCAATCCTCTCCATCTTAACTAGGGACTTACACCTTGGGCATCTATGTCTACCCTTTTGCTTAACCTCTATTTGAAGCACCTTCTTCCTAATGCCCATTCCATACCTTGCCCCATACCTTCCAGTGGGTCCTACAATCTTCGTATGGCTAAATGGCATCAATAACCACCATACCTAACTAAATAAAAGCATTTCTATGAACGATAACCGTGATAGATCAAATAATAACGTTACCCTGCCCCCTGGAGACGCTTGGCAATGGCAGTAGCTCTATGTCGGAATTCATAAAAACTCTAAAAAGAAGTAATAACTTCTCTCTGTCCTTGTTCATTTCCTCCTTTGCCCTATACATTCTCAGCACTGTGCCTCCTAGGTCTAGGACAACCCCTATGAAGTTAATGCCGTTTATTTTGTTCATTAGCTCCCTAGATGTCCTTATTCGGATTAGGGGCATTAGTGGTGAGTAATGTATTGAGATCTCGGTTTCACCATCCATGGACTTCACAAATATCGGTATCTCAGGCTTGATGCTTTGGGCTAGGGCTGGAGGTATTGACGCCATTAACCCTATTAAATTATTCAACATAAGTCTTAGGTAGTCAAGTGCATCATCGGCATTGGGTATTGAGAGCCTTATCTCTGATACTAAGCCTAACCTAGTTATTTCCGAAATCATCTTGGTTATATCGCCTTTAGTGTTTATTAGTATTTCCGCCGCCTAATAAATCTTTGAGCAGGTAGAACCAAAAATTTAATAAGGTGATTAATTTATAAACCAGAGTTCGTCTATGCATAGACTTAATGTAACAATTGAACTCAAGAATGGTAATGAAAGAGATATTGAAATAGCCGTTAGCGACCTAGTAATATTCGTATGGACGGGGAGGAACACGGACATCATTAAGAAGGAAGTTGAGGAACTAAGCAGGATAGGCATTAGCGGCCCTAAGAACATACCGGAAATATACGTATTACAGCCATACCTAGTCACAACAAGTAACTACATTAGGAGGGTTAGCGACCTACACAGCGGCGAGGTTGAATATGTACTGCTGGTTAAGAATGAGGATGAGATCTACGTAACTGTCGGAAGTGACCACACTGACAGGGAGGCCGAGAGATGCAGTGTACTTGCCGGTAAGCACATGTACCCCAAAATAGTCGCTAGAAGAGCGTGGCCGCTCAGGGATATTAAGGATCACTGGGATGAATTGGTACTGAGGAGCTGGATACTTGAGGATGATAAGAAGACGCTTTACCAGGAGGGAACAACGAAGTTCCTACTTACCCCCGAGAAGCTTGTTGACTTGATACGAGAGGTTGTGCCGGATTTAAAGAACGTGGTTGTTTTCTCAGGAACAATACCAACAATAAAGGGACAAATAAAGCCCAGTGGTTACTTCGAGATTGAACTGCACGATCCCGTACTCAACAGATCAATCAATCATTATTACTGGATTGAATAATCAAGTAGTTTTCATCATCCCTAGTATTTCCTGACAATTACCTGGGTAATGGCTTAATGACCATAATTATGTAGGTACCTTATTACGTTTAATCATGAAATTAGAAGGGCAAAGTTAAAAACTGGATCGGGCAGTCCCTAGGTAGTGATGTTGCTTGCAAGGTCTGAGCAGTGATGTGCTGGGCTAAGCTGACTATTTCATTTTTTCATAATCAATACCCGCTGGTAGATCAATTGTCGATAGCACGCTGTAACTATCGCAACCACTAAATATATTCTTATTAAGTTCATTAAATACTGCGTTCAAATCATCGAGTTCATAAACAAAGATCGTAACCGAGAAGTTATTGGCTACTACGGAATTCAATTCCCTGACATAGTTATTGAAATCCAATTCCCTGCACCTATAAACAAGGATCCTTAGTGCACCGCCAAACCCAGCCCTCTTAATTGCAGTATTTAGGGCACCCTTGAACTTATTCAGCGAATCATTACAAACATCCACAACTAAGGTAATGCAATTCTTCTGAACCCTCTTCACGGTACCCTAGAAGACATCAAGCATTAATAAATATAATCCTTCAGTATGCTCTCTCAAGTACTTCCTTAGCTAATTCATTTGTCACTTCATCATAGATGTTCCTAAACACACCGGAGCCAGGCTTCTCGAAGCTGTTAAGTACTACCCAAGCATTGACCAATGCTCTGTACTCAAAACTGAGTTTAATATCATCGAATCTATCAAGCACAGGAAAACCAGTGCTCCTAAGGAACTCATAAAGCCTAGCCAAGTCATCACTTGTCGCCTTCTTCCCACCGAAATTAATTGCCCTGCCGCTCACATGCCTCTCACCACCGCCTGGCATGACAACCTTTCCATAGGCCGCCTTAACCCTCCAGGTACTCGTGTCAGTGCTATCAATATTAATCATGCTTAGTATGGGGTTAATTACAGGCGAGCCTAGGCCAAGTACGTGGATACACAAATCCGTTTCCCGCTTAATCTTCAGTAAAAAACCCAATGCTGTTCTTCGCGAGTTCTTAGGGGCACCCCTACTAATTAATACATAAGGCACCAAGCCACCTATGGCTATGCACTTGGGGTTGAAGTTTAGGTACTTGAGTAGGTATCTCATTATTATGTCGGTCTTCCAGTGGTAATGGAGGACCGGTAATACATTATCAAATTTCTTAATCAAATGTTCATAATTATCCAGGGATCTCCTCAACTTAGTCTCTAGATCATGCTCCGAGTCAGTGGGGCTTGGTGGGTAGTCCAGGTTTAGGAAGTACCTGGCGTCCCAAACTTGGTCATAGATCCTGGCTAGTTCTTCTATGTCAGGTATCTTACCGTACCTTAGGAATTGAAAACCACCACTATCCATCCACACCTCACCATCATACTGCAGTGAATTCTTTATTGAATGATCCTCTTCGTAAATCCCGCTCCTCAATATATCGAAGGCGTTCACCATAAGGGCGGGTACACGAAAGTAAAGCCAAGGCTTCGGCCTCGAATTAATCGGCGTGCCCAGAATTATCCTCACGCCCCCATTCCACGAGAGTACAATAAAAGTTTTACCTGGCTTTACATATATACAAATTATACTTGAGTTACACCGTAATATTACCCCTCGGCGTAAGCGTAGGTGTCACACCGCCATGTTCCGTTAACCTATCCCTCACCTTAATGGGTAATGGCATTGGGACAGCCAATCCAGTTACCAAGGCATCATCCTCATTGAGTACTCTAACTTCCCATAGGTCTTCATCGGAGATGAACTCCACAATGTTCCTAACGTATTTGAGATCGATGGGGTTTATTATTCTCTTGAAGACCTGGGTTAAGCATTGGCTAAGGACGTCAGGGTGGACCTTGGATGGTCTTTGACTGATTATGCAGAGACCGACGCCAAACTTGCGGCCCTCTCTGGCGATCTTTACTAATGTCGATGTGCTCAGTGATGATCCGACGGACGGCGCGTAGTTATGGGCTTCCTCAACTACAATGAAGACAGGCTTATTCCTCCTTGTGGCTGATGTGGTAAATACCTTATTCAACACCAAGGCCACTAGGGCCTGTTGGTCTATTAGGTCTAAACCACTTAAGTCGAGTACGTGTATTCCATATTCCATGAGTTCCTTGATTTCCAGTAGCCTTATCGGTTCATTACCATAGAACTCCCCGGGCCTGGTTATGAAAAATGGCCTATTCTCCACTAACATCCTGACCTTAGTCATTAATGTGGATAGAGCTAATTCATTTCCGTAGCCCCTGACGACCCTACCGCCATTCTTCTCCAGGTCGCTTAGGAACTCCTCCATGCTTGTTAACTCATTATTGCTTATGCTCATGTATTGCCAAGCCTCCTCTAGGATCCTCCTTTGGGCGTCAGTTAAGCCATAATAGTGATTCAATAATCCCTCCATGAGCCTTAGCGACAGCGACCTGGGGTTAATACCGAACCTGGCATACCTCCTCTCAACACCATACTTGTTCCTAAAGTACTCATCTAGGTTGGTGGTGTCAACCTTGCCCGGCACATAAACCCTAACCAAGTTAGACACATATTTCGCATTCTCGGTTGATGACCTGGGAACCTGCATTGCCGAGTATTCCCCATGAGGATCAATAATTATTATTGGGATCTCGGCCCTTAATGCTAACTCCTCAATAATGACCCCCGCAAGCCAGGACTTACCACCACCGGTTGCAGCCAGTATTGCGCAGTGGTGCGACACCAATTTATTAGCATCTAGTTCCGCCGGTATTGTTAATGACCTAATATTACCAATTACCAGCCTAACACCATCACCACTAAGCCTAAGCATCCTGCCTAACTCGGGCTCAGTTGGTAGGTAAACGAAGTCCATGGGCTTGGGAGGCTTGAGGGGCTTGGAGAAACGCGTGCCAACCCTGTAACCAATTATCGATGCCCTGGCCAGTGTTGACTGAGCTATATACTGAATATCAATACCGTAGTCCCTAAAGGTGTTTATCACATCCTCACTACCCAACTGGGCAATGACCCTATCATCCACCAGGTAATTATGCCTAATAACCCTGGTTACCCTGGCAAGTATTGGGCCATCTGCCTTACTTTCATAATTCTCCAGGGTTACGAAAGTACCCACATTAACCTGATTCTCCGCGTTATCAAATACCCTGAACCAAAATGCCCTGGGGCTCTGTGCCTTAATGATGACGCCAGCCCTCACGCAATTAACTACAGAATTGTTAGTTTTATTGTTATTAAATAAAATAGGAATAACATAAGGCGTTAAAATAATTGAACGCATGGACTAATTATATTTTAATTGTGTACTGGAATAAAGTTTTTAATGAGAGTTCTAATGATAATCCAATGTGGCGGTTAAGGACTACGTGGTATTGATGAAACCAAGGGTCATTTGGTTGCTTGTACTTGCTGCAGTAGCTGGCTACATCTTTGCTACCGCACCCAGGGTAAACGCTACACGTGCAGTAGAACTGGCGCTTGTTGGGTTCCTGAGTACCGGTGGTTCAGCAGTATTTAACATGTATTACGAGAGAGGTATAGACGCTCAAATGACAAGGACGAGGAGTAGACCAATACCTGCAGGCCGTGTAAAGCCAGGTAATGCTTTCATTGAGGCCATTGCTCTATCAATCCTTGGTTTCATCCTATCCTATGTATGGCTTGGTTTATTACCAATGATCTTCGTAATACTTGGCTGGTTCTTCTACGCAATTGCATATACAGTGTTCCTGAAGTGTAGGAGTTGGGCTAATATACTCATTGGCGGTGTGGCAGGTAATGCTGCATTACTGGCTGGGTGGACTGTAGTTAGGCCCCTGGACCTCGAGGCGCTCCTGCTATCCATGGCCATCTACCTATGGATACCTGCGCATATCTGGAGCCTGGTTATTAGGGCTAAGGATGATTATTCAAGGACTTGCATTAGGATGCTGCCCCTTGAGATAAACGAGGATAAAGCAATGATCCTTGTTGCAGCATTAAACATATTCTCGAACATATACATGTTATTCCTGTACTTATACATGCTCAGTAACATAATTGGCTTGGTAATTCTGCTCATCACAGTAGCCTGGAGTAGCTATTACAGTGTTAAGGCAATAATCAAACCAAACAGGGAAATATTCTGGCAAATGTTTAAGTCAAGCTCACCAGTATTAACCGTTTTCCTAATAATAGGCATGGTATTATCAATAATTAAGTGAGGAACCTAACCAGGTTATTCCTAAACTCCCTAATTAGGCGGCTATGGCCAAGCCATAGACTACCCGTTAGTAATGCATTATTAACGTAATTAATCATCTCATTAGCACTGGAAAACCTCCTTGCATTAACACCCATGCCGTTCCTAACTGCCTCACGAGCCTGCCAAATACCAAGGGGGACCCTGTAGTCAGGAGTTACCTCTCTAATCGCTATCACTGACGCCTGCATATTGATTTTGTTAAGGTACTCCAATATACCAAGTCTAATTGCGTAGAATGCCCCGCCAGTACTCTCCGCATATCCCTTCATGTCCCTTACACTTTCATAATCAGTGAAAACCCTGGGTGAATTACCGTCCCTATTCCATACCGAACCTGGCATCTTCAGTTCAATGAGTTCGTACCTCCATGGGCCAGGCATGAGTATTACGAAGTACCTATTTCCCATGTACTCCATTTTATGTACCTCAATCTGCTCAACCTCACCATGATCAACAACCTTATTCCTGAGGTAATCACTAATTATCGAGTCGACAGCCGTTATCGACCACCTTGTTGGTACTAACCTCCTAAACCTCCCATCGCCTAATAACCCAACTGCAAACATGCGCTGTATTCTTGATACGGGTATTGAACTACGATACAACTCAGTAACTGCTGTCCTAGTGTCCACGTCATGGTCATTGATTAGTCTCTCAACGACACGTTCAGTGCTAACATTAGACGTTATCCTCAGGTCCTTCACCTCACCAATATTACCAAGAGGTGCGTGATAATCATCGGCCAATGCCCTAAGCATCAATTTCTTAAGCCTAACCTCAACATCGACAGAATTACGCCCAATACTCAGTTCCTGAACCCTACTAATAATGGGATTATTAAGTGATTTAATTGAGGCCCTTGTCCTAGTAAGTATTACCCTAGACCTCAACCTAACAATATCCCACTGGGTAAGGCCACGCCTAAACCACTCCTCTGGATTATCGAGTATTGTCACATCCTCACTATCATTATTAACTAATGCGCCAACATTAATGTATGGATAATTAAAGGAACCGACAAAATTCCCGGGCGGTGATAAACCACTAAACTCATTCCTTACAATACGCCAAAGCTTGAACTCCCTCCAGAATTCAGGCGGTAATTCGCTAAATCTGACCATTGCTAATTCAATATTAACAATCCTGAAAATTAAATAAGTTTGCTGTTAAGTAAGAAGTTGAATAAGGAATTCGCATGAATGCTTTTATAGTCATTAGTATTTATTTACATGCTAATTAATACAATTATTAAATATTGAGCTTTTAAGTGTAAAAATCAGTGCATTAAGTGCATTTATGTGCTGGTTTATATAATTCAATCAACTGAATGAGCTTGGTGATAGGGAATGGCGGGTCTCTTTATGGATACACTGGACATCTGGCTAATGACACTTGGAATAACACTAATAACCGCCGCATACGGCGTCTTTATGATTTTCGTTAGGAGACCTAGAATAGCCACTGATGGATCTAGGGCAGAGACTATTGAGAGGACTCAAGGGGCCACTGTATGCATTAATATAAATAAGTGCCTAAGCCTATTTTTCATTAGCGTTGGGATCTACGCGCTGGCCACTGGTCTTTGGGCCACAATGACTTGGCCACTTCCAAGTTCGTATAACCTGGTCTTTTCCGATGCATGGCCGATATTTGGCCTAGTATCATTAATGCTTGGTTTGGCCATGTACATTGGTGCTGACTTGAGGTACTTAGCACTACCCATTGCGTTGTTTAGCATTCCTGTTATTGTTTATGGCATCGATATACTGGTGCATGGGCTAACTACGGAACCCCTATTCGCGAGCGCCATGTACCTATTCCTAGGGATAGCCATGCTAATAAGCCCAGGAGCCATGCTGCCAAGGGGTAATGTAAGTAGGTACGTTGGTGTCCTAGTGATGGTGTTACTAATCCTCTCTGGGATTTTGGCATTCTTCATAGGCATAAGCGCCACATTTGAACACACTTTGATTTGGGCTAAGTGGGCTCCCTGGTATGGCGTAGGTTAATAACAATGTTGTCTTCATACCTAAAATTAAAATTTAATTCTCCTCTTTATTTATTCTTATTAGGTGAAGATAAGGCTGCTGCCTGATAAAGTGATGAGTGGGAAGAGCACTGAATCCTTAGGTAATTATACTGGCTGGTCTCATACTTAGGTACTTAGGCATCGTTAATGGTCTCCTTGGGTAGCCCTTGATCTCCCCCTCAATCCTGCCGATGAGCTCGTCGATGCCCATCTCAATGGGTTTCTGAGCACCCCTAACTCTAACGCTCAATTTCCCCGCCTTAGCCTCCCTCTCTCCAATAACCACGACATAGGGAACCCAGAAGGTCTCTGCATCCCTAACTCTCTTGGCCAGAGTCTCGTCAAACCTATCATCAACATCAACCCTGATCATAGCCCCCTCGAGCCTTGAGACAACGTCATTGGCAAAGGTCATGTGCTCCTTACTAATTGGTATAACTCTAACCTGTATTGGCGATATCCAGGTTGGCAATCTCGGCGTCTCGCCCCTGGTCTCCGTTATTGCCGCAGTGTCGAGGAGCGCATATATGTACCTCTCAACACTGCCTATTATTGCCGTATGTATAATCACTGGGTACTTGACCTCCCCATTCTCATCCCTATACTTAATGCCAAACCTCTGGGCATTACCAACGTCGAACTGGAACGTGGCTATTTCCCTAGGTCTCCTCAACTCATCGACTATGTGAAACTCAACATTGAGGACCCAGTAATACTTCTGCTCTGGCATTATCCTGATGAGTATTGGCTTGCCCTCACGCCTAGCCAACTCAACTAGGTAGTCCCTGTGCTCATTGTAGAATTGCTTAGAAACATTGTATAGACTTACGTAATCCCTACCTAATTTCTTAATTTCTCTAAATATTATTTCATGAAGTCTCAGGGCCACATCCATGGCATTATTGAGGCTCTTCGTAAATATGTGTAGGTCGGGCATGTAGAACCTCCTGAGCCTAAAGCATAGCACTGTCTCGCCGGGTTGCTCATACCTATAACTATCGGCTACCTCAAGCATACCTATTGGTATGTCCCTATAGCTCAGTACCCAATCCTTTATCATTGCGAATTGCTGGAAGCAAGCGGCGTATCTCATGATCAATTCGTCCTTGTCGCCCTCCATGGTATACATTCTCTCATTAAACAGCCTTGCATGTTCATCAATGGCTCTCTCTCCACGCCTGAACATGTTGGTGCCTCTAATTTTAAACACGGGTATACCAAGCTCATTGGCTAGTCTCCATGCGTAGTCCTCGACGAGTTCCATCATCAATGTGGCTGCTGGTCCATACCTCATGTGACCCACGTCACTCATGGGTTCCCACTCGAAGCCGAATTTACGGCAATAATCAATGTACCTGGGTTCCTTACCGCCCTCAAGCTCCCTCTTCAAAACCTCCTTCTCTACCAACGCCTTTAGGTCATCCTCATTGGGCTTAAATTGATACTTTATGGCGTCATATTCCTCGCCGGTGGGCGTCAATATTACATAGTAATCCCTACTTACTGTCTGTTGTGTTGCTTGCACACCCATTGTTACTGGACTAAGGGACTTACTGAGTTCCGAGAGTGGGTGGCCGTAGCACTTAATGTCGAATGCCTTATAGTAACCAAAGGGTGCCCTTGAGACTGGCACTGGTGATTTCTCCCTCAACCTGCTATGGACAGCCAGCAATATACCCATCGCCTTGTTGGGTTTTGCGAGATTGGGACTTAGGTGTGCATATGGATAGAGGACTATTTGGGATGCCCTAACCTTGTTCAGTACATCCAGTATTTCATCAACCACGTAGTTTATGTAGTTAGCCTCCTCACTGTCATTTTCCTCAACACTCATGAAAACCACGAGTGCATTCTTAGCAGAACCCCTCTCGAGCTCTGGCGTTAATGGTTCTGGGTTTTCAACGGCCTTATCCCTAACCTGGTATGAGAAGTCCTCCGCATGTATGAATAATAATCTCATTAACAACGGCAAAACAAACTAGTATTAATTTATTTAGTGTTGGGCATGGCATTCAATCTCTCCACTTAACCCTTGGCCTAAACAACGCCTCAATCCTCTTAACCCTATCAGCGTGTGGTTTCAGATCCTTGAGCATCATAACTACCTCGTCCTCCATCACCCTCGTAAGTCTATAAATACCGAGTTTAGGCAACACCCTCTTCTCCGGTTCATAGAGTAGGTCCTCCTCAGGCTCAACCCTAGGATTGGGCAAGTGCATTATTTCCGGTTCATAACCAAGGATTTGCTTAGCTACCCTCCTAATCAGTTCAGCCATTTCATTCAGAGTCTTTATCTCCCTATAGTGATGAACAGTCCTAAACTCACCAGGTTCTGGTGGGTTCTCAATAAGCGCCGCCAATGCCGTTATCGTATCCTCAAGTGATGTAAAGCCCTTCTTTTGGAGCCCGCTGCCGTATATAGTCAATGGATGATTAATGACCGCCTCAGCGCAGAACCTGTTTATCACCGTACCCCACACATCATCAACATCAAACCTAGTGAATAACTCCTCGGAAACAATGTCCGTCGTTCTAGTCCCATACACAGGGCCCTGGTGAAAATCAGTTATTGTCAAACCCCACAGTTTATTCGCATAGAGGAGCATGTATGAATCAAACACCTTACTCCAGTGGTACCAGGAGCCAGCCCACCTGGGGACGACAATCTTATCCCTGATGCCTTGTATCACGGCGTCGATAAACGCATCCTCAGGTATCCTAAACGCTGGATAACCATACTCACCTAAGGTGCCCATCTTAAGTACGTGAACATCCCTCTTGAGTTCCTTGATTGCATATATGACGTTTAACGTTGATGTGAGGTTATTAATTACAGTGTGCTTGGCATGCTCTATGTCAATCATCGAGTATGGTGCGGATCTCTGCTCCGCAAAGTGAACCACTGCATCAGGCCTATGCTTATCCATCGCCTTCCTTATTAGGTAGTAATTAGTGGCATCGCCCTCAATGAATTCTATCCTAGCGCCAAAGGCCTCCTCTACTGCCTTAATCCTATCCTGCATTGAAAGTATCGGTAGAGCTGAGTCAGAGCCTACTTCAGCCACGGCTTTCCTGGTATATAAGTTATCAATGCCGACGACTTCGTGACCCCTCCTGACAAGTCTTAACGCCAATGCCCAGCCTAAATATCCATCAATACCAAGTATTAATACCCTCATTATGCCTTCATCCTCGTATTTAGTGATATAAGTTAAATTTATTACCTAGCGGTTAAGACCGCAGATTAGGCGATGCATAACTTTAAAAGGGCAAATACGCCCAAAAGGCAATAAAATGCCGACAATAGTACCAATGCACATAGGTGTTATACCAGATGGAAATAGGAGGTGGGCTAGAAAGATGGGGTTACCAATAACAGAGGCCTACAGGGTTGGTTCAGATAAGGTTGAGGATTTCCTGGATTGGTCGCTTGACTTTGGTATAAAGATAGTCACAGTGTACGTATTATCCACAGAGAATTTCTTCAGGAGATCCAGGTCAGAGTTAGAACTTTTATATAGGTTGCTCAAGGAGAAAATGATTAAGATAAGAAATGACGAGAGAATACATAGGAACAAGATCAAGGTCAGGGTAATTGGCAGGACTTGGCTATTGCCTGAGGATGTGCGTAGAGAGATAGCGCTAACCGAGGAATATACCGCCGATTACTCCAATCATTACTTAAATCTAGCAGTGATCTATGGAGGTAGGCAGGAGGTCATTGACGCAATAAAGAGGTTATTTATTGACCTCAATAGCGGGAAAATAGGCGTCAGTGACTTGGATGAGAATACCTTATTTAAATACCTATACGTTAGCGATGAACCATACCCAGAACCAGACTTGGTAATTAGGACAGGCGGAGAACACAGAATAAGCAACTTCCTGTTATATGAAACTGCGTACTCCGAGCTTTACATACTGAATAAGTATTGGCCTGAGATCACGAAGGATGATCTTAAGGAGGCGCTTGATAATTACACAAAGAGGGAAAGAAGATTTGGGAAGTGATGATTCACTACTTTAATAATGAAAGTACGTTAACCACCGGTACGGCGCCGTCCTTCGTTATTATGAACGTATCCTCGACCTGGGCCACCATGCCCTTGCCATGCTCTATCAACACGGGATACCCATATATGTAGTCCTTCATGTGTAATTCGTGAATTAAATTACCAATCCCATCACCGAACCTTGGTACTAACCACCTTGGAGTAAATGGCAATGGACCTATTTCATTACTAATGTACGAGAGTACATCGTAGTGAGGATCCTTAGTCCTTGGGTTCTTTATTAATTGATAGATCGTGACCTGCTCCCCATCGTCCACGTAACCAGCGCCATTAGTGGAGAACGGCTCAACTGCGTAAACCTCTCCATCATTAATTCTCTGTTTATCGCCATTGTCATAATTAGGCACGGATTTGCCTGCATGTAATTCATACTTCCTGATCAAGTGACCACTCAAGTTCTTAATGGGCTTGAACCCATAGGATCTTATCACCCTCTCTATCTGTGCGCCAATTGAGGTTAGAGTAACGCCTGGCTTCATACTCAACTGCGCCGTCTCTAGGGCCTTCATTGACGCCTTTATTAATTGGCTATACATTGGATTAAAGGTTACTGTGACGGCGGTGTCCACTATGTAACCATCAATGTGGGCACCAAGGTCTATCTTTATAATGGAGCCCTTGGGAATTACTGACTTATCGCCTATAACTGCGGTGTAGTGGGCAGCAATTTCATTTATACTCACATTAACTGGGAACGCGGGCTTCGCCCCGCTCTGCCTAATCCTGTTTTCCACCCTGTCGCAAAGCTCGAAAATCGGTATCCCCGGTTCTATTATGGACATTGCGTAATTAAGGGCGTCCCTTGCAATGGAACCAAGTTTTTCATAAATCTTTAATAAGTCCGTGGACACGTGGTATGCCGCATTGACTCCTTTAAATAGCCTTGCCCTATTAGTAATTGTTTTTGCCAAGAGAAACTATTTTAACCTAGTTTAATCTTGAAATACTTGGTGTCGTAATGGGAGCCTTAACCATAGTAGCTAAGTATTTAATAATTGCGAATGTGGAGGTTCAGGGAACAGTGGAGAAGTACGACATAATAGGCGCATTGTTCAGTCAAACAGAGGGTTTGTTGGGTAATGAACTTGATCTTAGGGAGCTTCAAATGAATGGTAGGATTGGTAGGATAGAGGTTGAGGCGGAGTATAAGGGTGATAGGACCATTGGTAAGGTCTACATTCCATCAAATCTGGATAGGTATGAAACAGCCCTTGTGGCTGCAATGATAGAGACCGTGGACAAGGTGGGTCCCTACAACGCCAAGGTTCAGGTTGTTGAGATTAGGGATTTGAGGGAGGAAAAAAGGAAGAGGGTTTTCGATAGGGCTAGGGAATTGCTTAAGCTTGTTGAGCATGAGGCGTTGCCTGACACTAAGGAGTTAATTACGAAATTCATGGAGAGCATTAGGGAAACTGAGGTGGTTGAGTATGGGCCTGAGAAATTGCCAGCGGGACCTGAGGTTGATAAGGCGGACACGATAATAATTGTTGAGGGCAGGGCTGATGTACTTAATTTAGTGAAGCATGGGTTCAAGAACGTAATAGGCCTAGGCGGTTCAAGTGGTGGTGTTCCAAAGACCGTGATAGAGCTAAGTAGGAAGAAGACTACAGTGGCCTTTGTAGATGGTGATAGGGGTGGCGAAATGTTACTTAAGGAATTGCTTAAGTATGCCGACATTGACTACATTGCCAGGGCACCGCCTGGTAAGGAAGTTGAGCAGTTGACGGCCAAGGAAATAACGAAGGCGCTCAGGAATAAGATACCCACTGAGGAATACCTAGCGAGCCTTGAGAAGAGGGAGAGAAAGTTAATTGAGGAGGCAAGGCAGTCACAACAGGAGGTACCACAGCCGCAAGCAATAGAGGTATCAATACAGGAACAAACACAGCCACAGCCAGCGGAGAAGGTCCAAGTAATACAACAGCCAGTACAGCAACCACAACAACCCCAGATCGTGGCAACATCACAACCTCCAAATCCACAACCATCGCAGTCTCCACAGGTAAGTCTTGAATTGCCGCAATTACCACAAAATGTCGTTGATGAGATGAAGAAGCTAAGTGGTACCCTTGAGGCGATTATTTATGATGATCACTGGACAGAGATAAAGAGGATACCCGTTAGAGACTTAGTGGATACGCTTCAGCAACTAACCAACGCATATGCAGTCGTTTTTGATGGCGTATGCACACAGCGTCTCGTTGACGTAGCATCAAGTAAAGGCGTCAAGCTATTGTTAATGTCAAGGGTGGGTAATATAACGAAGGTGCCCACTGACATGCTAATACTAACAATAGATGAATACTTAAGTAAGGCTGGAAGTAAGTAGTGATTTCAGTTATCTTAAAACATTTTAAAAATAATGCATTGAAAATTAAGAAAAGTAATCAAGTATTGATTTACCAGTCTTTCCCATCATCAACTGTGACTCCTTAACTCCCAGAACCTCCAGTATTCTCATGGCGGCAGGCACAATCTGCTTCTCAACATAGTAATCAATATCGATTTCCCTATTATCCTTAACAAGCATGTATGGCTTTACCCTATATGCTAGTTTTGCGCCACCGCCCTTGACAATAACGTAACCTACTATGTCGCCCTTACCAACCTTATAACCAGCCTCAACTAATTGCCTTGCTGCCGCAACATGAGGAGTTAATACCTTATAATCATCCAGGGACTTATCAAGGGTTTTCCATATGATCACATCATCAATATTAAATTGATATGCCTTAACCTTGTCAATTATGGACTTAACATAAGAAACCGCCCTATCAACATCACCCGTGGATAGGACTATCTCGGCAACTCTCTCCTGGACATCCTTGGCAATCTCAGCCCAATCACCCCTAACTGCCTCAAAACCAACAATATCGATCTCACCACTAACCGTCAAGCCAACATACCTCTTCTTAGCCTCAGTAAACAAAACCCTCCTATACACCTTATCAACCTTCACTTCAAACCCAAGCTCATTATTGATATAATCAATTAGGGCCTCAACCTTATCACTAATATTCCTAACAAATAAGCTATCAGTATCACCATAAATAATTGGAAGACCTAAGGACCTAGCCTTCTCAATAACAGTCTTAAGTAAGTTCCTGCCCCACGCAGTGACCGACTCTGCGACTTCACGCCTATACCATCTAGCCCCTAACCAACCGCAGTAACCATACATGGCATTAGCCATAACCTTAAGCGCCCTCTGTCTCTCGTTCAAAAGAACCCACTCAGGGCTATTCTCTGGATAACCCCTCATTAACTCCCTAACCCTACGCCTACTATCAACTAAAACCCTAAGTAGTCCTGGATACAATCCCTCTGGTGCTTTTCTAAATTTGTAACTAACCTCAGGGGCCACATTGCAATCACCACAGTCCCCATGTACCAAAGTATCTGGTGAAACGTTATACTTCATCATAATATTTGGATACATACTTGAGAAATCAATCACCGCAATATCTTCATGAAGGCCAGGCCTGGGCTCGAGCACCACAGCACCTTTGTAGGTCTCGTAGGGCCTCTCCTCACGGTTGGGCGCCAATTCGCCCCTCTTAACGGCCTCATAGAATATCATCCACTCAACCCTAGCACCAACACTAGCCGCACCTACTTGATCTAGTGGAAGCCCTGATATTGATGATAATTGAATAGCAAATGGAAGAAGTTTCTCAGCTAAGCCATAAGTACTTACTATATCATCCCTGGCGTACTTAAGGAGTTGATCGCGCTTAGACTCATCATCCCAGTATTCATGTATTCTATGGCCAGGTATTAAAACACGTTCATCCCTCTTCATTATTCCAAAGAACTCCGCAGCCCTATCGAGACTCTTCACCTTTATTTCGTTAATTTCCTCAATGAAGTTATAAAGATCGACATTAGCCCTACCAATTATTGACCAATGCCCATAAACACTGGGCTCAGGTGGACTACCCATTCTGGATAATGCCAGTTTAACGCCGACCCTGGAGGATCTATTCACCAAGTAGGGCCAATCGAAGCCATTATTGTTGTAGCCAACAACAATGTCTGGGTCGTACCTCCTAAAGTAGTCAAGGAATTCCCTAATTACCTTACTATCGTTCTTGCCATCATCAGCCACAAACATCTTAATGCCATCCTCCTTAGTCATAGTGGATATTATTATCACGGGATCCCTATCAGGGCTCGGCATGCCTCTTGGATTATAGACCTCAATATCAAAAACAAGTATCCTAAAACTAGGTAATCTATGTTCCTCAATCATCCTGGGTCTTGTCTTGGCAAGGCAAACCAAGTCAACTTGGTAATTACCCTTAACCTCCTCACACTGATCAACAACAACCCAATTACTTGGCTTAATACTCATATCCAGCAGATACCTCTGTGAGAACCTAATATCGGCCTCAAGTACATCCTCAACACCCGGAATCTCCGCGGCAAGTTCCCTGAGTTCCCTAATCTTCTCAGGGATTGTTGCAGTTACCTTAATTGCATCTACCTCATTACCAAATAACCTGCGCTTAACTACCTCTACGCTTAACACTCTACCCTCAAACTTACGCTTGACATTAGTGAATACGGCATTAACATCACCAGATGCTAATACATAGAAGTAGGGTCTAAAGGACCTGTCTAGGACAAGAGCCCTCTTGCCATCATTAGTAATACCGAATAATCTAATCTCCGGCGCATTACCAACTATGCCATAAGTTACGTCCAATAGCCAAAGGGTTAATCCCATTAATTAGAATCAAAACAACAAATATCTTAAACTTACTCCTCATGTTTTAATAACGGCGTCCCAGGGCAAGGCAATTGTTCTAAATAGGTAACCTTGGGTCCTCCTTAATTACCTTAGCAACTATCAATGTTGAGGTCCTCTCAACCTCCTCCATGTTCATTATTTGTTCAAGGATCCTAAGAATCTCGTCCTTACCACTGGCCCTAACCTGCATTACAAAGTCCCACTCACCAAATATGTAGTATACGGTGGTAACGCCGCCAATATTCGCCAGTTTCTGCCCGATTTTCTCATGATAGCCAGGCCCGTACTTAGCCTTAACGAGTATCACGGCCACGTAGTCCTTACCCATCTTCTCAGGGCTTAGCTTAGCGTGGCAACCAAGTATTATGCCCAACCTCTCAAGCTTCTTAATCCTATAGTATACGGTGGATTTCGAGATCTTCAGCTTATTAGCCATTTCATCTAGGGTAATCCTGCAGTCGTCCTGTAACATCTTCAGTATCTCAAGATCGGTCTGGTCAACCTCCTCGGTTATTGACATTAGGTGGACTTAAATGTACTTATTTAAAAAACATTCGCTTGTTATAAAAATATTCATTCTATACCTGGTTACTTTATATAATTATTGTATATACGTACGAATTATGAAATCAATTAATGATTATCATGTACATGAGAACGTAAATAGTTCATGCATGATAAATCCATGAAAAAATATGAAATTTATGACCTAATTAATGAATTAATCAAAGAAAATGTTTTTATATTGGTTATTAACGATTGTTCAATCAATAGGCTTTTCTGGTGATGGTTATGTCAAGTAAGCAAGCCCCTGGTTTAAGCAAGGATGAGACGGATGAGAGAATAAAGCAAGCCCTCTATTATTTAACTAGGGTCATCCAGGACATGGGCATACCTAGAAATATCAGGAGGGCTGCCAGCGAGGCTGCCAGGATACTAATGGACCCAGGCATGAGCCCAGGCCTAAAGGCAGCAACAGTGATTAGCATACTTGATGAGGCATTGGCAGACCCAAACATGCCGCTTTTTAGTAGGGTTATTTTCTGGCAGGTTATTTCACTACTTGAGCAGATAAAGGACTCTGTATAGATTATGTTAAATCGCTCAATAAATCCCTTATTAATCCCCTCCCAAATAGTGTCTCGATCATCATCCTAGCCGCGGCTATAATCTCCTTAGCTCTCTCATACTCCTCTCTCCAGGACAATGGCTTCCTTGCTATACCTTGTTCCGTAGCCTTAACTGCAACAGCCGCAGCAACCCTCGGGTAGAAGTCCCACTCCTCCATGGTTGGCAGTATCTTGTCTGCACTTAATTTATCGCCAACGAAATTAGCAATTTCCTGCGCCGCAGCTAGTATCATTTCATCAGTTATTGTCCTGACCCTGGCATCCAATGCACCCCTGAATACGCCAGGAAATACAAGGGAATTATTGACTTGGTTGGGGAAGTCGCTCCTGCCAGTGGCCACAACCTTAGCACCAGCCTCCTTGGCCTCCCAGGGCCAGATCTCGGGTATTGGGTTTGCCAGCGCGAATACTATTGGGTCCTTATTCATAGACCTAACCCACTCCTTCTTAATCACGCCTGGTCCCTGGACCGATGCGGCAACCACAGCGTCGGCACCGACAAGAGCCTCCTTAATACCGCCCCTTCTTCTCTCTGCATTGGTCTTTATTGCTAAATCATACTTCCAAGGATTGGTAAGCATCAGCTTGTCCATATCCTCCCTCTCAGGGTGCAGTATTCCCTTACTATCAACGAGCATTATATTGCCTGGTTTAACGCCGTACTTAATCAATATCCTGGCTGCCGCTATATTCGACGCACCGGCACCAATGAACACTATTGTGGAATCCTCAATCCTCTTACCAACAACCTTAAAGGCGTTAATTAACCCAGCCAGTATTGCGCCGGCTGTTCCCTGTTGGTCATCATGCCAAACAGCAATCCTTAGTTCCTCCCTTAATTTATCTAAGACATAGAAGCACTTTGGTGATTCGGTATCTTCAAGGTTGATCCCGCCGAAGGCAGGTTCTATCGCCTTACCAATGTTAACAAGGTCATCCTGGGTACTAGCCCTTACGGGAAGTGGTATAGCATCAACACCACCAAGGTACTTAAAGAGGAGGGATTTGCCTTCCATAACAGGCATCGCAGCCTCCGGGCCAACATTACCAAGCCCAAGGACCCTACTACCATCGGTCAATATCGCAATTGCGTTCCACCTCCATGTGTAATCAAAGGACTTGTCAACATCCGCATTTATTTCCTTTGAAACAGCTGCCACGCCTGGTGTATACCATATCGAGAAGTCCTGCAGGCTCCTAACCGGCACCTTAGGGAGAACCATTATTTTCCCTCCATACCTCTTCGAGGCCTCAATTGCTACCTTAAACCATTTATTTGATTCCTCACCCATCGATTGTTATGCGCCAGAGGATTTATATTGATTTCTAAAGATGAATTCGGCAATCGCTTAGTATAGAATTTATGCGTCAATCATTCATATGCATGCAAATAAATTAATTATCACCCTTAACAACATGGACACTATCCCTGGGTATCCTAAGCATCACCTTCTCGCCAGGTTTAAAGGCAACCCTTGAAAAGGCAACAAGCGATAGGTCATTATCTACAGCAACCAAAACGCTATAACCAAGCCTATTCCTAATAATCTCACGAACAACGCCTCCAACCACATTATAATGATCATTATTATCACTAACCCCCAGTACCTCGATCCACTCAGGCCTTATACATACGTAAACCTCCCCATCAACTTCTCCATTAACATTAAGTGAAATGCCATTGCCCAACCTAACCAAACTTCCGTTCTCCGTTCTCTCCGCTAAACCCTTAATTACGTTTTGAAAACCAAGAAAGCGCGCCGTAAAGACCCTACTCGGTCTAGTAAATACTTGCTCTGGGTCTCCCTCCTCCACGACCTTACCCTCATTAATTATTAATAATTTATCAGCTAATGAGTAAGCCTCATCCCAGTCATGAGTCACGTGTATAACGGTTATTCCATACCTCCCAGGCAACTCCTTTAATAAGGGGATTATTCTCTCCTTGGTATCTCTATCAAGCATTGATAGAGGCTCGTCAAGTAATAAAACCCTAGGTTTAACAACAAGGGCCCTCGCCAAAGCAACCCTCTGTTGCTCACCACCACTAAGATTAATAGCCCTCCTATTGAGTAAATAATCAATACCTAGGTCCTTGGCCATTTCCTGAACCAACCTACGCCTTTCTTTCTTAGGCACACCCCTGAATTTAAGTCCATACTCAATATTTTCATAAACAGTCATATGATCAAAAATGGCATAGCCCTGCGGTACATAGGACACGTCCCGATTCTCCGGCGGTTCATAAGTCACATCAGCGCCATCTATAAACACACCACCCTCACTCACCCTGTAAATACCGGCAATAATCTTCAATAACGTGCTCTTACCAGAACCAGTGGGACCAAGCACTATATTGTATGTATTGCGCTTGAAAACGACATTTACTGGGCCGAATGTGAAATACCTTAAATGTACAGTAACCCCCCGTAACTCAACCATGCCAGGCATTACCACCACCCAGGCTAACCAAAATCCTATATGCAACGAAAATTATCAGCATAATGACCACAAGCGCTGCTGAAAATTCCACGGCATTCACCAAACCAATGCCCACATAACTCTCATAAATGTACACAGAGGCTGGGTAAACGAGGTTTCTGCCAAATAACACATAGTAGGCTACAATGAATAGGGCACCGGCCTCAGACACCGACCTGGCCCATGATAATATTGCGCCTGTGGCCATCGGCCTCCAGATCCTTGGCAGTATTATTGACGTGAACACCCTTAATCGACCCGCACCCAGTGTTCTAGCCACGGCCTCCATGTCAGGACTTACCATCCTAATTGATGCCTCAACAACTCTTATGTAGTATGTGGATGACAGGAAGGCCACGGCAGCTGTAGCCCCCCACAACGTATTAATGAAGTTTATGCCATGCGCCTTCAGGAAGGGACCAAGGCCATAACGCGATGCGAAGGCTAGAACAATCATTATACCCACTATTATGTGTGGTATCATTATCGGTACATCAATCAAGGCATCAACAACGCTCTTCAGGTGAAACTCGTACCTAGCCATCACGTATGCTATTGGCGTACCCATTATGATTGCCACCAGGGCTGATAATGTGGACATGACCACGGTAACCTCAATAGCCTGAATGAAACTAATTACCGAAAGTGCCCTTGGGATCATTGGAAGACCAAGAACTATTAGTAGGGCCAGCGGATATATTATGAGAATTGAGAAAATGAAAATCGAGACCAGCAGTATTAGGAAAATGAAAATGTTTCGTTTTAATAAATGCATACTTTTAAGTCCCTTAGCCCTGGCTTGGGAATATGGATGCATACTGCGGGTACTGGCTTAGTGGTGCAACAAAGGGTTTAATTGCATTAGGCACAGCACTGTAATTACCATAGACTATACCAGGTATTATGGGTACAATACCATTCTCCTCAAGTATCTTTTGACCAATTGGACTATAGAGCAGTAGTAAGAAGTACTCTGCGGCCTGCTTATTTGGTGCCTGGAATGGCACTGTTATTGTATAAACCACTGGATTGCACGCAAAGGTCTTTGTGACCCCATTCTCAGTCCAAGTAACATTAACCTGGTGGTAGTAATTGACGTAACTTAGATTACCGAGATTTATGAATGGAGGTAGTGTTATGAACACGGTATTATGATATGTCTGTGTTTGCGGTATTGCATTGCTCTCGTAAGCCGAGAGTATGAAGTCCACCTGCCCAGAGGTCATTAGTGTTAGTAGGTCTATCTCCGTGTTTCTCATCATGTACTTACTTGGGTTCCCATAAATAGCGTTGTATAGATATGAGGCATTATTAAAGAAGGTGAGGCCGGCCAGCTTAACGACACATTGGGCTTGGTAACCAGATGGATCCGTGAATGGGTTTGAGACACCAACAACTGTGCTTGAGTTAAGGGCTATTATCTGCCAGATCTCTTGCCAGGTCTCATTGTACTGCGCAGACATTGGTGGGTATGACTGTGCTTGCTGCCATAGTTGGTAGACCTCCTGACCGGCTGTGGTGTTTAGGTCAACTATTATGACCATCTGTGTTATGCCGAAGGCTATTTCGTAATTAGTGTAGTTGGGGAATAGTACGGAGGGTATTGTTGTTGTGTCCGCAGAAGCCACAACACTGAATTGCTGAGTGGTTGCCTCAGTATGGGCGACCTCACCACTGCCCTTAAACATGGCAGGGGCTATCGTTATGGTTGGGTACATGCTCTGCATTACATTAAGTATATCACCAAAGGCAAACTTTAGTGTGCCAGCGGCACCAACTGCGAAGGGTGCGGTTGATACCGTGGTTGTCGTATTAGCCGTGGTGGTAACAGGGGTGGTCACATTAACATATTTAGTAACAGTAACTGTCTTGGTAACAACCTTAGGTGGCATTACTGCATAGCCAATCGCTATACCAACCACAAGACCTACTATTAATCCAATGACTAACCAAACGGTTGTGCTTGCCATACGCCTGGATTAATTTTTTCTTGTATTAAAGTTTTATTTTTTATCTGATAATTGATAATTAACATTCAATTTTTAAATAAATTATGATCACTCTGGCGGTATCTCTGTATAGGCTACTGATATGTCTATGCCATACCTCCTCAGACTAATGTAGCGGGATACTAAATACACCGCTATACCGAGTATTACGGCGCCGAGTTCAACGCCGTAGGCCAGCCAATTACCGCCCCAAATCTGTGGATAGGCAAGGAACTCGTAGGTTATGTATGCCATAACACCAAACATTAGTGCGCCAAAGATCCCTAAAATAACCCTGGACCTACTGTTTACATTAAATGATGAATACTTGAGTGTTGCTATTATGACTGCTGCAACGCCAACTACCATGTAATAGATTACTGCCTCGACGACAGCCCCGTAAAGCGCAGTGAATGTGTTATAGATAATGCCTGCTGCGGCTATTAAAGCTGCCGTTATCACTAGGTCGAATGTGTGTGCGTATATTGGTGTTCCGAATCTTGGGCTTACGTAGGCGAAGACGCTTGGCCATACCCTGTCAAAGGCAAGGGCAAACCAATACCTAACAACTACGATGGCGCCATAGGCCAAAACAGCCAGGTACCACGTGACTGATGAAATGCCAATAAACCAACTCAATGCTGCATTGTGTGATGCAACCATGGCGATCGTCCAGAAATTCAAAATGCCATTAATGTTATAGTTCGACAAGGCAGCGGTAACGAAATTAAAACCAAGCGAATAATACATGGCCTCAAACCCGAGGGTTAGGAATATCAGTGAGAATAGGAATGCCATTGGTACATTCCAATGAAGGGCATTCTTACCCTTTATCTCGGAGGCAATTGCCGGTCCCGCGTTTAGCCATGGGTAAACATATATTGCGAAAAAGGGTAGTAGCATCAGTATTGTGCTCATGGAGAAGTAAGGCCCTGTATAGCTACTGGCTACCTTAGAGTAGGTGTAGCCGCTCGGTAGTAGTGAGGATACTGCACTGATGATCTGGGCCTTAGGTGTTGCGAAGAGCACTACTATAGCTGCCAATAATCCAAGAAGTGATATTGCGGTTAATGCCGTCATTAATTTAACTCCGTATTTAGTCCCAAGTATGTTTACAATGACTATCACGGCGAAGAAGGCAATACCTATGCCCACCTCCTCTATTGTGGAAAGGGAGATGTTAACACCGAGTATTGGTAGTACTGCCTGCAGTTGAAAAACTGATGAGAAGGCTATTAATGCGTAGTACGTTAGGCTTTCTATTATGAAGCCGAAGACAAGGCCATTGGTTAGCCAGGCCAATTTGGGTCCTAGGGCTCTGCCTAGCCATACGTAGTCGCCGCCTACCCTAGGTATGTACCTGATTAATGTGGAGTAAACGATTACCTGCGGTAATGCAAAGAGGGCAGCTATGAGGGAGGCATATACAAGGTTTGCGCCTGCCACGGTTGGTAATGCGGCCAGTGTAAAGCCTATGGATGCCAGTGCTGCTCCTATGGACATGTTGGCAATATTTATTGAAACGGCATCCCAAAGATTTGCTGACTTGACTAAACCCGTGGACTCCCTAACGAAGACTCCGTATTCCTTGCTCATCATTATTGCATTTATTTTAAATTATTAATAAACCCTATGCCTAGATTTCCCGTTTATTGTTTAAACAATTATTTAAATAACAATCAAGACATACCTTAAAAAGGAGAAATCAGTGTGCATACACCGTGTTTGAGGTTGAGGTTAAATACAGGGTACCTAACCATGATGCAATTAGGGATAGACTGAAGGCATTGAATGCGAAGTTTCTTGAGCACACTGAAGAGACAGATATATACCTCAACAGTCCATTAAGGGATTTCGCAAAAACAGACGAGGCGCTCAGGGTTAGGGTCTATGGCGACGGCACTGTGGTACTAACGTATAAGGGCCCACGCATTGGTAATGTTGGGAAAACCAGGGAGGAACTGAGCGTCACAGCAAATGACCTTGACAGTCTCCTAGAGATCCTCAGGAGACTTGACTTTAGGGAAGTGGCTAAGGTCGTGAAGAGGAGGGATATTTATAACTATGAGAATTTCACAATATACCTGGACACGGTTGAGGACCTGGGAAGCTTTGTTGAGGTTGAGACAATGGTTAATGACAAGGAATTGATTAATAGAGCAACCGATGAGGTGCTTCAATTTGGCGATAAACTTGGCCTTAAGAGGGAGTGGATCGAGAAAAGGACCTACCTAGAGCTAGTTCTTGAACGGGGAAACGAACGTAGGTAGACCTTAAATAATTCACTACTGGTTAACATAACATATGAATTTTGATAACGTTGTTTTGATCGAGGATGACTACAGGGGTTATTACCCGATCTCGATTAGCACGCCGCTTAGTGATTTAATTGTTGGTGGGCTTCGTTACTATGAACACATTGTCCTATGGCTCATGAGCATGGGGCACAGTGCTGATTTATACGTGGTTACTCGTGATTACTTGGCAAGGAATTGGCGGGGCACGACTGAGTCACTATTATCCAGGCTTAACCTAAGGTATTCAATAAGGTATGTAAGTGATATTAAGGACATTAGTGGTTCATCAATCATGATAAATACCTCCGTCGTTCCCCAAATAGACATTCTAAACAGGACATTAAATGAACTTACCCCAAGCACTGAGATCAAATGCGGCGATAGGTTGTTAATTAAGGTTGTAAATAATACTAATGACTTAGTGAACAATAATGTAATTGATAATTGCGATTTGCCTACATTCAGTGGTATTTGGTCATTAATTAGGTGGAACACCGAACTCCTACGTAGTAACTCCAAGTATTTAATAAGGGTGCTTGGGGATAGGTCCGTAAATTCTGACATATCACGTGGTGCGATCATTGATGAAAGGGCAGGTAATGTAATAACAATAGGCTCATCCATTGAGCCACTGACTTATGTCAAAGGGCCATCACTATTGGGGCCTGGCACCAGGGTGTTGCCTCACGCATATGTCAGGGAGGGTACGGTTCTATACATGGATAATGCGGTTGGCGGTGAGGTCAAGAACTCAATAATGGACATGCATAGTCTCAAGGAACACTTTAGTTACCTGGGTGATTCCTACGTGGGTAGGTGGGTCAACATTGGAGCTGGTTCCGTAACGTCTAACCTGAAGAACACCATTGGTAATATTAGGTATATGGGCATTGACACCGGCATGATTAAGCTTGGTTCAATAATTGGTGATTGGGTTAAGGTAGGGATTAACACGTCAATAATGAGTGGTAAGTACATTGGACAAGGAAGCAGTATTGTTGGTCTAGTTAGGGATAATATTCCGCCTTTCAGGATATGCGTGAACAATGATTGTGAGAAGCTAAGGATTGATAAGGTGATTGAGATTTACAGGAGATTTGCTGAGCTGAGGAGGATGAGTGTTAATGAAAACGAGATTTCACTAATAAGGGCTGTTTATGATTTTTCACTCCATGAAGCGTCTTCTTAATTCCCTCTTTTCCAGCTCATGAATCACGAGTACCAACCTATCGATATTACTTATCTTCGGCAAGAATTCCTCGATATCATCAATCCTAACCCTACTTGATAATGCAAGCACTGCTAGCTTTCCATATTTACCAACGAGGTCGGCGGTCCTGTTTATGTATTGTATAATCTCCTCATCATCAGACCTTACCCTACCCTCCCTCCACCTCTCTACGACCTGCCTTATCTTCTCCTCATCAACCCTCAGTGCGCCAAGTCTCTCAGAACCACAGTTGGGGCATTTTGGTTTGTCAGGTAAGTCCTTGTTTCTGGCAGAGCCGACCCAACCACAGTTAAGGCATACAAGGGTCACTGACTCGTTTAGTAACCTTGCCTTAACGCTCTCCCTAACTAGTTTATCAAGTCTCTCCGGTGCCATGACCTCAAGCCTATGGCTTATCTTATCAACGATCTCCCTGCCCATTGGGCTAAACTCATTCCCTTCTATCGTAACTAATCTCCTATCGCCATTACTCAATGATTTTAGGAATGAGTAGGTATTGTCTAGGTCAAAATCTCTCGTTAGGACCTCCTTAAGTGTCTCGGTAAATACCGGGGACCCCTTGTAAAGCTCCACTAGGTTCGTTATTGCTAAATCACTCATTTCCCTATCCTTCTTAACAACATTGAATCGTCTGGCAACGTGGACAAACTTCCTCTTGAAAATCCCTGTCCTTATTATAGCCCTGATTGCGTAATCTATGAATGTCTTATCATCCATATTGGCTATATCCATTATTGTTTGAGTGACCAATGTAGTATCGATACCAGGTCTCGGTAATTGCAGTACTACGGCGTAGGCATCCTGCTGGACACCCACTGGATAACCAAGTCTCTCGGTTAGCACTTCACCAAGCATCCTGGCCACTGTCCTGTTAACAAGAGTACCGCCATGCGTATACAACACTATTAAATCACCAACGCGCTCAAGGAGGACAAGCCTATGGGAAGGCACTGGAACACCGCTCTCGATGTGCTCCATGACCTTATTAACAACATACTTAATGGTATCCATAGACGCACCTAATTTTGAGGAGAGCAACTCAGTGGTTGTCTCAGGCCCCACCTTAGTAACGTAGTTACTAACTTCCTCCTTGATGATGCCAACATCCTGAGCCACTTCGAACGGCACCGGGATCTCCTCACCGACCCAAGACGGTATTGCCCCAACGGTGTCCTTGGCAGGAACAACATATATGGTATCACCAACAATCTTCTGGAGAACCCAAACGCCGCCTCTAAACACGAACTTTATCCCTGGTTCACCATACTCAGCCACAAAGGCTTCATCTAGCACCCCAATGGGTTCATCACTTGTTTGGTTAATGACTAGGTAATGCTTTTCATCGGGTATCATGGACATCTGCTCAAAGAAGTACCTATACAACTCCCTCCTAGCCCTGAAGCCACTTGGCTTAAGCACAGTGCCGTCATTCTCAACGAAGTAAGCAAGCCTAGGATTCAACACCTCACTCATGAACCTCAGGATACCCTTAAGTTCCTCAATCGATAACTTCCTGTATGGGTAAGCCCCCCTTATTACGTTATAAAGCTCATCAATGGTCCACCTATTCTTAATCATCAACAAACTAACTATCTGATGAACAAGCACATCGTATGGCTTATCAGGGATTTGCGTAGCCTCAAGGAGCCCTGACTTAGCTCTGTTAACTATGGCGATTGCCTCAAGTGTATCATTTAAATCCTCAGTGATTACCACACCCCTAGGGACCTTATCAAGCCTATGACCACTCCTACCAATCCTCTGAACAAGCCTAACAACTTGGTGAGGCGATAGGTACTGGATCACGAAGTCCACGTGGCCGATATCAATACCTAACTCGAGACTTGACGTTGCTATCACAGCCTTCAATTTACCGTCCTTAAAGGCTCTCTCCGTGGTTATCCTAGAGACCTTAGACAGTGAACTATGGTGTATACCAATGGATTCATAACCAAGCATGGCAAACCTATACATGAGCAGTTCAGCCATTGATCGTGTATTAACAAAGATTATTGTTGAACCATTCCCACTCACTAAGTCCCTAATGATCCTAAGCCTAGTGACTGCATCTGGGTATAAGTAAACGTTCTTAGCCATCTCCTCATCCTCCTTGGTAGGTGTCGGGTGAATAACATCCATCTTCATTTCCCTGACTATACTTGATTGTACGATGTCGCACTCATCATCACCAACGAGGAACTTGGCAACCTCCTCGGGACTACCCACAGTAGCTGATAAACCAATTATTTGTGGTTTCCTACCAATCAACCACTTAATCCTCTCGAGTGTTAAGGTTAATTGCGTACCTCTCTTATCCTCGGCCAGTTCATGAATTTCATCAATGATTATCCACCTAAGCTTCATTAGGTGTTCCCTTAGTCTCTTGCCTGACAAAATAGCCTGAAGGGTTTCAGGGGTTGTTATGAGCATCTGCGGTGGATCCCTACTCTGCTTAACCCTATCGCTTTGGTCAGTATCCCCATGCCTAACACCAACCTTAATACCAACCCTCTCACCCCACCAAACAAGCCTATCAAGCAAGTCCCTATTTAACGCCCTGAGGGGTGTAACGTAGAGTATGTATATACCCTTATCAGTAAACTCACCCTTATCCATACCCCACCTAAGCATTGAGAGGACTGGTAAAACGGCAGCCTCTGTTTTACCGCTACCTGTCGGTGCAATTATCAACACATTACGACCACTGAGTATCTTGGGAATGGCCAGCCTTTGAGGCTCCGTCGCCCTTAGAAAGCCCCTCTCTGCTAATGCAGTTTGAACCAGGGGATGGAGTAATTTATAGGTATTATCCAATTCCCCTTTTGGAGATATAGTAGTTTCTGTACTGCTTTTCATTGGATCAACACTATACAATTAACACCATGGTACCCAACCCGTTTTAAACCATTTGCTTCAGTTAAAGTGAAAGTCATATTCACGAAACTTATAAATAACCTGCGAAATAGAAAATGTAACACTTAAATTACGAGCAACATCAGTTAACAATATTAATGCGTAAGCCTAATATTAGGGCTTGATAGTCATTGATTAATGCTTAAGTGTAGTGCTTGTGGTTCCACCAGGGTAACGGTACTCATTAACGGAAAACCATACTGTAAATACTGCGGTACAAAGATCCTAAGGACTCACCTGGTGAGGACATTATTAAACATGAAGCGTGAGGGATTAATAACATCGATAATAAACATCGAGAATTACGAAGACTCCTAGTAAGAAAACTAAAATAAAACCCAGTATACATCCCTTCACTAATGATGAATAGGTATGGTACATTCCCCTCGGCATTACTACTTGGAGTGATCCTAACTCTTGTAATGATCGCCGCGGTAACCCATGCAGAGGCTGGTGTAACTACGAACCAAGTAAATAATGCCATTGTTGAGGCACTGGAAAGATGCGGTGTAAATCCATACACTGTATCCGTAACGGAAATCACGCCAATAGTACAAAACGGCTCAATAACAATAGAAGCAGCGCTTAGTAATAATTATAACCTTAAAATAGTGATGAACCTAACGAACAAATTAATACCAGTTAGTGACATAAATATAGCGGTAACTCATAACTCAGAAATTTGCAATTCAACAATCCAAATACCTAATCCACCAGGCAACTACAGCAATACAGTTCTGGAGGCAAATCATTTTATTGAGGTGATTTCATACACAGGTTCTTCACCCATGACAACCAGTAGCATGAACACGTTGGTCGTATATGGCACAAGTATTGACTCGGTAATAGTCATACCAAATATGACGGCCTATACAGGCAATATAGTGTGCAATACGGGATCCCCAACAACACCAATCTACATAGTTGGGCTTAATAAGCCAATGCCGATTATGTACATAATACAGCCATCAAGGCCCATTACATCACTACTATGCAGGTATAGCCAAACCATGGGCGGTAGTTACCTATTAATGGCATTACTAATAGGTATAACTGCAGCCTTGATTTATGAATCAATATTAGTAATAATTAAGGTATACCACCCAACACATCCCTAATTATGGACTGTTTCAGATCTAATGCATGTTTAAATACTTTTGAAACGAACTAGAAGCAAACCCGTTAAGGTAAACGCTTGTTGGGAATAAGGCAATGAAGAAAACCCAAGCTATCCCTTGCCCAGTAGCCAATTACCTAACGCCCTGAATGCCAAGGCCCTATGAGATAATTTGTTCTTGATCTCCGGTCCTAGTTCCGCAAAGGTTTTGTTGTAACCACTTGGTATGAATATTGGGTCAAAGCCGAAGCCCTCAGAACCCCTGGGTTCCATGGCTATACTACCACGCACAACACCAATAAATAACTTTATAGGTATCTGAGGACCGCATAGACCAACTACTGATTTAAAGTATGCCGATCTATCGTTAATACCGTTCATAAGCTTTAGAATACCGGTAAGCCCTATCGTCTTATAAACGTATGATGAGTAAGGGCCTGGAAACCCATTTAATTTATTAATGAATAAGCCATCATCCTCAACAACAAAGTACTCACTAATGCCTCCAGTGCATATGTTGGTTAAGGCATTATTAACTATATCCTCAAGGTTATCGCTCTGGATCTCTATCTTCCTATGGTTAAGATCCATGACGAGTTCAATACTGAATTCCCTAAGGACCAAAGAAGCCTCATGAAGCTTACCCTCATTGCTTGTCACGAAGAATACTCTCATGGCCTAATTTTACGGTGTTACACCATATTTAAAACTATTGCGAACCAACACCACTATAATCAAGCACCTTCTTTAATAAATCACTCTCCGGCGGAACCCCTATGAACTCCACATTACCAACGTCCTGATCCTCCCTCTTTAGTACCACCGTGGGTACTGCAGTAACCTGGTAAGCATCAGCTATGTCGCTCTCCTCATAGGCCTCCACTGTTATCGAGACAACCTTACCCTTACTGTCATAGGCAAACATGTTCGCCATTAGGACCGCGTATGGGCAGTATGGACATGATGGCGTGACCACTGTTAAAACCTCGACCTTCTTGCTATTGTCTGCGCTCATTAAGGCCTCAAGCCCCTTTTTGGTCTTTGGCCTTAGCTTGGTCTCACCAACTGATATCCTGACTATGGTCTCTATGAAAGCCCTAACTTCTTCACCAAGTGGCGCACCCAGGTACTTAATTGCGCCATCGAGTAGGTATATTACGGGAACCCTTGGTAGCTCTACATTGTACTTCGCAAACAATCCATTGTTCTCCTCATACTTGATTTTTTTCAGTATTAGCTTCCCAGGTGGTGCTAATTCGGCAAGTAGGTCCAGTAGCTCCTCGGTTGGAACACACCAATTAGTGTCCCTGTTACCGCAGGTATTGCTTGTGAAGAATAATACCTCCACCGGATTCTTCATTTGTGATAATATCTCCTTTATTATCTCCTTTGTTTCCTCATCAACCTCTATGTGGGGCACCTCCGATGTGCCCTGTGGCTTCTCGAAGGGTGTTGCAGACATTCTATCTTCGTGGAGAATACCCCTATAAAAAGCCTTTTTTCCCATTTATTTTCAATAGTAAAAGGATCTACCTACTCCTCCTTGTTCTTCTCCTTGCGCTCTTCTTCTTGCCCTTGGACCTCGATTTCTTCCTCCTGCCCTTCTTCCTAGACTTACTCCTCGCCTTCCTAGTTTCCTCAACCTCACTCGCTGCCTTATCGACTAACTCCTTGATAATGCCACCCTCAATCCATGAATTTGCCTTGCCGATTTCATTATCCACCAAGTCATTAATTAGGGACTGACCGACCTGGTCCACGCCAACCAATAACACCTTAGCAAGGGCCTTATTACCATCAAGACTTACTATACTTGAAAACTCCTCGCCAAGCTTCTCCCTAATGTACTTCCTCAACTTCCTATATTTCTCCTCGCTAAATCCCCTAACGTACAAGGTTTCCAACAGATACATTTGTTCATCCTTAGCAAAGATAAACTTCAAATCATCACCCCCAATATCCTTGATCACGTCCACGCCCCAAGAACCTAATCAAGCACTAATAAACCTTACATCGTACCTATTTACCTAGTTAAGCGATAATTAATCCTAAAGCCTTCAGTACTTAAAGGATTCCTCATCAAGTCAGTGAGGTGAAGCATCTTCATCATTGTACAATCCACATACGTATTTAAATAACTTTTCGTCCAACTACTAGCAATCCAGCACGCCTTCCGCATTACCAGTAATACCAAGTCGTGAATGGCAGTACGCAATCAGCGCCCTCATTCGCAGAGAATGATGCCTCGGCGATCACCTCGTAACTCATTACTCCCGTCACACCACCAACCAACTCGAGTACCCTATTCCATGTAGTCAGCGCGGAGCCTATTATCAGGCGGCAAGGACAAATAATGGAGCATAAATTTTTGATGCATTAAATATTGGTATTATTAAGTCAAATGAAGGGCAGTAATTGCCGCGAACCAATGAGCCACAAATACTTTTAACCATGTAATTAATCATGTAATAGGTGATGCAAGGACTTAAGTACTGATGGATGAGGAGGAACCCACGTGCTGACCATTTCTTCAATCCTTGATCCTCGAACATGAACACTCATACCTTAATTAAATTACCAAACCCACATTACCCAAGCGTAACGAGTACCTCCGGGATAATAATCATGTTTATCCAAAGGAGTTATACTAGGCCTAATCGTCCAAGTAAGTCATAGGCATTGTTCTCCGGTGCTAGCTTAACATACGCCTTCTTTTCACCGGTCATTGTTATTAGTGTGTTCACACCTTCGACCTTTACGCCATAAGTCTTCTCAACGTAATCCCTAATTTCCTTCTTAGTGGTGTCCCTGGGCACGATTATGGTTATCTTATTCTCCCTCTCGGCAAGCCTAAGGCTCTTCTCTGTTAATACGAATCTCACTATCACACCCATCACCCCATGAATAAGCCCTTTCTCAATTCTTCAATCGCGCCTAGGGTCCATAGTGTTAACCTACCAGGAACACCACCAGGCGCTAGGTATAGTACGCTAAGGTTCCTCACTGGGACCACATCAACACCCGGTAAATTCCTTGCAACTCTAATCACTGGCGAGTCCGTGGATGGCACAACAATGAGCACACTCTTACCCTCCTTATATCTTCTACCCCTCATCTTACCCTTGCCGGACCTGATCCTAATCCTTTCCGCAACCCTCTCAATGTCATCCCAAAGCCCTAATGACATGAGGGTCTTCTTGAGGTCTGTCATTACGCCTATTCTTCCAAGGTCATCATTAACCACTAAAGGTATCTGCGGAACCTTATCAACCAAGTGCCCCCTGGCGATCACTAGATCCTTTATTGCAGTTGATGCTATGGCAGACCTAATGGCCTTCCTACGCTCCCTCTTATTGATTTTCTCATGTAGGATCTTCTCAACCTTAGGTGGGTGGGCTCTCCTACCCTTGACAACGTTTGGCGCTATCCTTGCCGTTGGCCAGAGACTGCCCTTGACCCTGGGAACCCTGGCAATACCTAGTCCTATGCCGAAGCTCACGGCCGTAGTTCTATTGCCAGCCATTGGGTCAGTGCCCTTGGGCTGTAGTCTAGCTGTTAAAGCACTGAGGTAAGCCCTTAGTATTAAGTCAGGTCTTATTGATTCGAGGAATTGCGGTGGCAGTGTCACATCACCAATGGTACTGCCACTTAGGTCGAACACCTTCACTGTAGTCGGCACCGTGTAGACCGGCCTTATCAGTGGTGATAAGTCTAGGGACACCATGCTCATGCACCCTGCAACTGCTGTGTTGATAACCAAACTATTTGAATCTTACCGGTTGGGTAGGTCTGTGGCCTTGGTCTCACCGGGAACCTAAGGGTCACCAGTCTCTTGACTATGCCGGGTACTGTACCATCAAGGACTATGTATTGTCCTTTAATAATGCCGTAGTGTGGGAAGCCCGAGCTTGGTGTTACCTCAACGCCGTTAAGGCCTATCTTGAGTATCCTTTTGTTATACTCAGTCCTCTTGTGTAGTCCCATCTGCCCTGGTCTTGGCGTTGTGAAGGTTAGGGCAGGATTCTGTGGGCCAATGGCGCCGATCCTCCTATAGCCCTTCCTATGCTTGTGCCACTTTGGTAGTATCTTGACATTGAACCTCTTAACTACACCCTGCCATCCCTTACCCTTGGTTATCGCCGCTACGTCAACGTACTGACCCTCGCTAAACACATCCGTCACATTAATATCCTTACCAAGCACAGATTCTGCGTATTTAATTAATTGATTAGCATCATCAACACCACCAATGGGTATTTCTAAAAGCTCAGGGGTTTTCTTACCAATGCCACTAAGCCTTGGTTGTGTTGCTACAAGCGCCCTGATTTCCGTAATAACGTCTACATTATCAAGTATTCTCTTCATCATTTCCTCCTTATTAAACTTCTCAGGGAGTGTTGATATTCTCCTGGCAATGTCCTTTGGCACGTTGGGCATCCAGACCTCACCAAGGCTTAGCTTTAGGTTCCTCCAGGGGTCATAGGTGTATGCCCTAAAGGCTATTACCTTAATTGGCGGCGCATCCAGTATGGTGACTGGTCTAATAATCTCCTTGCTGTAGAATGGACTTGTTGGTCTATCATCAATCATAACAACATGCGCCATGCCAGCCTTATAGGCAGCAAATCCAAGCAATATGGGCTTACCGCCATGCGGGTCAGGCCACACGCTGAACTTAGCCACTAGGGACTCGGCACGTTTCCTTGGGTAGTAAGCCATGGATCCACGCTTAGGCCTATGAATCTTTAAACCCATAGTTCAGCCTACGTAGTCACAACCCTATTTAAAAATTATTAGTTCCCTCCAGCTTGACAACTTCCTCACAGGTTTATTACTTGCTTTGCCCAAACCATTGGCTGGTGGCCATTCCTGGTCAGCCGAAGGAACCGAGTTGTTCCTCATCACGGTAATGAACCACGTAGGTACCTAATGACGTTTATTATTGATAGGACGGCAATAACAGCCTCCTCGGTTCTTACGGTCTCAACACCTTGACCAGGTATGAAATTAATAAATGGGTATCTTTTCAAAGCCTCCTCTATGCCCTCGGCCCTGAGGATCTCATCAACGCCATGATACGGGGAACCAAAGACCACAAGAACCTTATCTCGGCTAATGATGTTCCTTAGGTTATCCATGGCATCCTTAATATTCATGCCCTCCTTACCCGTTAAAATCACATAGTCATAGTCATTAAACAACCCATTCAAATCCCCAACCTCTGGGTAAAAACCCCAATAGATGTTTAGGCGGTCCCTTGGAACAACATGCGCCCTATACGTGTCGTCCCTGGTGGTTGGGGCGTCAATTTGAACAACAACCCTCGTACCCAGTGGCATTGGTCTCGGTACCTTAGCATAGACTTCATTGCCGATCTTAATTATCGAGAAGTAGCCATCCCACCTAACCACGACCCCCTCCCTATACTCACCCCTTTGCGGTTTGCCCTCCGGTGCATGATTGGGGGTCTTTAATGGCGGTAGTAAACCAACGTACTTAAGGTCTCTGTCGAGCTTAAACAAGTCCTTCCTTAGGTATGGTGGTGCCGAGAGATATTGGAGATTCTTGTTTATGAAAACAGCCCGATCCCTATCACCAACCAGCCTATGCCTGTACACAATGATCTTGTTTACCTGAAACATAGCAGCGCCCCTACCAACATAACCGATCTTCCTCACCGCCTCCCGATCATCAGGAACCTCGGCAAGGAAGTCACTGGGTATTGCAATATCAATAATTGGTTTTAACCTTGAAACCCTCATTTTAACACCATGACTTTAAAACAAAACTACTTCTTACCTCCGCCCTTGCCCTGCTTATCCTGCTGTGCGCCACCTTGTGCGGACTCAGCAGTTGCCCTACCCATCCTTCTTTCCTCCTCCTCACTCGTTATGAATAGGCTAGTCCTTTGTTTACCGCCCACGGTAATTACAAATACGGGCTTAATTTATAAACTTTTTCACGTTTAGGGCCCCGCCTCTCCAAAGGGAAAGAGTGGCTTCAATTGGGCATAAACGTCGCAGCAAGCGTGGTGGTATCAAATAATACTTGGCTACTTCACAAGAGGAACTAAGGAGGACTGTCTCTACCTACGGAGGAAGATGACTGGGGTTCAATCCACCATTGGTGAGTATAAGGATGTGTTGTACTATGGTGCGTATATTGAATTGAATAAAGTGAAGCATAGGTTACTTCATGAGTCGGCGTGTCTACAATCTAACCTGGGTTACCCATTCAGTATTGCGCAGGATAGGTCTACCCTTTAAGATGGGGGAAGGAGGTTATTCTTTACCAAGGAGCCTCTTGAGCCCTGGGTAAATCTCAAACAACTGCTCCTGCATCGCCAGTGAGTAGTACTGTATTATTATCTCCACGACAAGTATTAATCCAATGCCACCGCCGAAGACACCAGCTATATCACCAAGGGCGGCTATGACACCAACAATTAAGCCACTTATTACTGTTAGCATCCTCACATACCTATCAAGGAATCTGGCGATCACCCTAGCACTCGGCCTAAAACCAGGTATTTGCATACCACCTTGAATTATGTACTTAGCCTGATCCTCAGCACTAAGTCCAGCTAGGTTCACCCAGACTATTGCGAAGACCACCGACAGTACAGCGTACATCACTATATGCACCGCTATGTAGGCAGCATCGATGTTCCTAGGTACGACAGTGAAGTAATAAAGCAGGGAGTTCGGGCATGGTATTAAACCAACGGTTGTAGAGTGCGCACACGCCAGCCAATTAAGGAAGGGATTGGCATTGGCCTTGTTATACGCGCTCCAAATAAGTGTTAGGCCTTCACCAACGAGGTAAACGGTGTATGCCGTGAATATTATGGGGAGCACCGAAACGTACATGAGCTTCAACGGCACTGAATACCTATAACCCCTGTACTGAACCAGGGCTACTGGTATTGACACCTCCATTAATTCCAGGTATAGTACTATCAATGCCAGGGCTATTGTTGCTATTAAGCCAGTGAGACTCGGGAGATTAACCTGGTAAAGGATAGTCATTAGGTAACTCAATTTCCCCGCTATTGCATAGTATATTGCCGTTGCCAAGGCTGGTATTGCGCCATAGGGTATTGTGGAACCCGGTAGTATGAAGGGTGAGAATGTCATAGCAAACATTTGCTTAACTATAGTAACAAGGATAAATAGCGATATACCACTACCTAGGCCCCAGCCCTTGGATATTAAGTCATCCATGAGGATTATGATGAGGGTGGCTACCAGTAATTGAATGATAATCAAGACACCACCAAGTGCATTAACGGGGATCAACTGACCACTCGTAACCAGGGCTATTGATTCAAGGAGCCCAAAGACAATTGCCAAGAGCTTAAGCAATGCATTGAATTTTGCCTGATCCTCCGGGTCCTCAAGATCCACGTTAATCATGTCAGAGAAAACAAGAATCTCAAGTATTATGCCAGCCACCACTATTGGCGTTATACCCAACTGGGCAAGTGATCCAAAGGTTATGCCCAGTATTGAGGCTATGGCTGGTGACATGAAAAAAGACGGTGTAGTGGGACTAAGCCCGTAGAGAGGCGTTATTGACATGAGGAGGTACACGGTTATCGAGAGAAAGGTCCAGAACAACCTAGAACCCATACTGAGGGCTTCCTTTGGTTTAGGGACCGTTGGCATGAGGCGTAGTATAGGTTCCACAACATCTATGAACCTACGCCCGCCACTAGCCATGCACTACCCCCCTGACGAGCTCCACGGAACCACCCACGGCCCTGACCTTCTCCTCGGCCTTCCTGGAGATCCACACTGCTTTAATAATCATAGGTTTAGTGACGCGCCCCCTACCCAGTAACTTGTTAAAACCGAGCTTCGTGAGGTCAATGACGTACTTACCATCGGCCACCTGAGCCAGACCTTTACTAACTAACTCATCAAGCATCATCTCGAGCTCTCCAACATTAATGCCAAGCTTGGCGGCAACTATCGTATTGGGCTGCTTAAAGCCATGCTTTCCAAAGAATGGATAACCATTAGTGTCCTCGGCATATTTCATGACGAGAGACCACTTATGTTTATGAAGACCTGACTTACCCCTGCCACCACTTGAGCCACTCTTTCTATGCTGGCCAACCCTACCCCAACTATGCGTTCTCAAGCCCCTGTACTTCCTCGACTTTCTCTCAAATCTCCTAACCATGACTACGATTGATTATTGAAAGCCTTAATAAATTTTACGACTATCCCTTGCCCATACAGGCAACGCATCGTTATAAAACACCTAAATTGATCAAACAAATAATTGATTCGTCTATTAGGTTGTAAACAGGAAACGGAAGGATTTAGGCTGGGTCATAGCATTCTAAGTATTAATTCGTTAATTGCAATGCCTCTATAGCCCAAGTCGCCACCCTCGTTATAACTCTTCTTAATGCCCCTGAGCCCTCCAGATGGTGGATGGAGCCTAAAGAATGGCTTTAGCTTAGGTATGCATAGAACTTTATTGTCTGCCTTGGGCCATGGTTTATTGTCAGGACACGCCAGTTGATTAACCTCACCCATTATGTACGCCAGTGCGAATTCATCAATGCTTGACCAACCATACTTCTTAATCCAATCATCAGTGAGCGGCTTATCACCAACAAGCCTACCCCTCCTCCTCAGTAGTTCCGTTAGGGTGTCGGCATCCACCTCACCCCAAGTAACCCAATCTTTGATGGTCTTAAGCATACCTAGGTAGGCTGGTCTCTCATCGA
Source organism: Vulcanisaeta souniana JCM 11219 (assembly GCF_026000775.1). Lineage (GTDB taxonomy): Archaea > Thermoproteota > Thermoprotei > Thermoproteales > Thermocladiaceae > Vulcanisaeta > Vulcanisaeta souniana. Next base: position 1,051,700 of record NZ_AP026830.1, read on the forward strand.
TGATGACGCATGCATATCTTCTCCTTAACCTAAGTATTTCAAGGGCCCTCTCAACTTCCGGCGACGTGTCGGCTAAACCCTTGAGCCTTATTACGGCTATCCGCGTATACAGGGTATTCTTTCCTTGTTGAATGCCCTCCTGAACCTGCATAATCAGACGCTCAATAAACCTATAATTATTAAACTTTAGCCCTCCCGCTTTAAATGGAGAATGCGTAGGTCTTTCTTAGTGCGTCGTATGTCGCCTTAACCAGGTTGTGGGTGGTTCTTGTCTCGCCCCAGGTGTATGACCAAATGTCCTTAACACCAGCGAGTCTAAGGACAGTTTTAGCTGCGTCCGCGGCCACTAAACCAACACCCTTGGGTGCTGGTATTAGGAGGACCTTCACACTGCCACTCTTGCCAACTACCTTAAACGGTATGCTGTGGGGCTCGTCACAGGAGCAGTGCCAGGAGCCACAACCCCTCCTGACAGGCACTATGTTTAGTTTAGCAACCCTAATGGCCTTCTCGATTGCTTGGTTAACCTGCTTACCCTTACCCATGCCAATGCCCACATAACCATCCTCATTGCCAATAACCACAGCCACCTGGAACTGACTAACCTCACCGGCATCCGTCTGCCTCTGTACAATGTTTATGCTAACAACCTCATGCCTAAGGTTTGGCAGGAAGAAGTCAATTATCTCAGGCTCCTTAATGGGTAGGTTAAGTCTGAATATGTCATCTATTGATCTAACCTTTCCATCCTTAACTAACCTACCAACCCACGTCTTAGGCTGCCAAGCCTCAGCAGCAGACTCGGTACTCATTGACCAAAAACGTAACTGAGCCATTTAAAAATATTTACATCGTGAGAATTAACCACGTTAGGTATTGATCATTGATCCTGGGCCATTACAATACGCAACTCGTAATAAGTGATGCAGTTCCTTATTAACTGAAGTGAGCATTGAAGCATTGATATGGCGCTGGATAGGTTGATTGCGGAGACAATGCTATTAATAGGCTCGATATACCTGGGATACGTCCTATTCACTGTACTGGGGCACATGACGCCTGTGTTGTCATTAACGAATTCCATGAACCAGATGGCAAGTGCAAGCATTTACGTACCTGACGCGGTGATAGTAAGTAATGAGACAGGTAATCAATTATACCTGGTCATTTACAATAATGGCCGCATACCAATAACCCTAAGGGAAGTATATATAGAGAATCAGGGAAACTCGACACCCATAGACATAGGTAATGTATACCTAACCCCGGGTAATTACATTGTGCTTCACTATGAGACACACTATACCCAGTGCAGGGTTAACATAGTCTTCTGCGTGGCAAACACCACAATATGCATGATGTATGACACAAATACCACCCAGTACGTTATTTCATAGGCTTTTAACCATTAGTGACTTAAATACCAACCTGAGACTAACCTAGTGATGTATTACGGGAATAATACAAGAAAAATAAACAGACAAAAAAGAGGAGACCTGAGTGGACCAATATATACAATACTCATGATAGTCTTCGTAATAGTGGCCGCGATAATGCTGTATAACTACTTCCAGTCAAGAACCTCTGTACTAACCACCCAGGCGCAAATAAGCATAGTCAACCCACAATTGGCTGGAAACGTTTATTCAGTAACCGTGGAGAACATAGGGACGACACCGGTAACAATAACCTCAATATCAATATACCCACAAAACTCACAAACACCAATGGTAACACAAACATTAAGCACCACCATAAATCCAGGGCAATCAACGAGCATAGTGGGTACAGCATCAAACCAGTTCATAACTGGTAATAAATACATAGTCGTCGTTGAGGGATACGCACAGGGTAATCAGGAGGTTGCCACGGAAAGCATAGCCATATCGCAATAGGTTAAATACTCAACCAGGTCAGGGTGAATATCAAAATTATCTAAGGGCTTCCCTAGTACGGTTTTATTGACTTTTTGCTCTACACGATGGCACTTATGATCAGCCTTACATTAACCCATCCTCCCCATAATGCCAAGCATAGAATGGGTACTCTAAATGAGTATGGGAAAGAGATTGTATTAGTGGCTTATATCTTGAGTTGAGGATCATTAATTGATGAGCAGCTACATGGTTTCTGTACAGATTGAGGGATTTGCATTTAAGATACCGGTTTCCATAACTGCTAAGGAGAATGCCTACTATTACGTAGTGAAGGAGCCCAAGTGCAATGAACAGTGCCAGGAGTTGAGGGGTAGGATCATTGACATTATGAGGCAACGCAGTATAACAATACTTGATGCGGTGAATGAGTCGTTAAGGGACTTGGGCAATAGGCAATTGATGGAATCAATCATTTACTACATATTAAGGGACCTGAGGGGATATGGACCAGTAACAGTACCACTTTTTGACCCAGGTATTGAAGAAATTGAACTAAATAATTGGCTTTATCCAATAACCGTCGTCCACAGAGACCTTCCGGGGATCAGGTTAATAACGAATATTAGGTTTAACTCCGAGGTTGAGGCCAAGGATTTCATAATGAGCATGAGCAAGAGGGGACTACCGAGATCAGTCTCGTTACTAAAGCCTTACCTGGAAACCATATTGCCCGAGGGGCATAGGTTCACGGGAACCATTGGCGAAATAACCATAGGACCGACGTTCAGCATAAGGAAATTCCCACCAGAACCAATGACCCTTGAGGAACTAATAGTAAGGGAAACACTGAGGCCCAGTGTGGCAGCCTACCTATGGCTAATTGCCGAGCTTAAGGGCTTCATAATGATTAATGGTCCAATGAGTAGTGGAAAAACAACACTACTCAGCGCCATAGTCAGCAAGTTACCCATGTATTCAAAGATAATAACCATAGAGGACACGCCGGAAATACGCTTACCACATCCACACTGGGTTAGAATGTTTACCAGGGAGAATGAGGATGAGAAATCCAGGATAGAGATGTTCGATCTGGTTAAACTAGCCGTAAGGTATAGACCTGACTATATAATAGTTGGGGAGACCAGGGGCGATGAAATACACGCGTTATTTCAGGCGTCCGCATTGGGGCATGGCATGCTAACCACATTCCACGCATCAACACCTGAGGAATTATTGATAAGGCTCATAAACCCACCACTTAATGTAAACATGGGTAACCTACAGTTACTATCTACCGTGGTTTTCATGACCATAAGGAACGGCAAGAGGGTTATTAGGGACGTCGTAGAACCAATAATCAACAATAATTCAGTGGAATTCAAAAGCATACTTACAAGCACCGGCGATATAGACATTAACAAAAGCCACAAACTAAAGGCATTGAGCAAGGCCTATGGAATAGATGCAGAGCAGGAAATCGCAAGAAGAGAAAAAATGCTAATGGAAAGAAAAGTCACTGACTTCGAAATTGAGGAAATACAATAACCTATAATGACCCCCCATCAAATCCTATACTCCAGAATACCCTAACTGTTTATACCGCTAGTAAACGGAAATCATCACCATTCAAAGACTTCAATACCCAATGCCATCAACAACCATACACGCTACTAATTTAATGGCAACCATAAAACCAAACTCATCTGCATGAAACATACATAATCCATGATTAAACTCTCAATAAAGACACGCATTTTACCACAAAGGAAGAAGTGCTGAACCTTATTAAAGTCATTGGTACTAAACCATTGGAAATATTAACAGAATCAAGCGTTAGGAATGACGATAAAAACAACTCACTGGCACTGAGAAACTAAAGGAATGGGACCCAACCCCGTGTATTGCCTTGGACGGTAAACTAGGATTCACGCCAGCCCGTTCTCCAACCGGCAACCCCCCTGAACGCGCCCACCCCGACTTAGGGCCGCTCCCTCCCGGGCCTAACCCGGTTCGTCGGGTTCCGTAGTCGACCAACCCTACGGTTGATCGGCTACGGCGTGGACGCCCCAGGGGACCGGTTATCATTGAGGTACTGGCGTGACCCTAGTTTATCGTCCAAGGCAACGCACGGGTTTCGGCCTCCGAGCCCATCGGCCTAGGTTTTGCCCAGGGGAGGGCTGGGTAGGCCCTCCAGGCCTGGTCCCTTTGTTTATTTTATCGTTGGAGAAATAAACTTTTCTATTTGGGTTTGGGCGGTAGGTTTATTTTCTTCTGCTCGTTGTTTACTTGATGAGTGGTTCTGTCATTAATGGATTTGTTAGGTCGTTAATTGGCGATGTTAGTGGTGATGTTGTTAAGGAGGTTGTTAGGATCGGTTATGCGGTTGCTTCCTTCGTTGTTTATGGCGTGGCTTCATTGATGAAGGAGGGTAAGGGTGTTAGGCTTTCCCTTGTTGTTTCTCTATCGAGGGTTTTTAATGCTGGTTTTATGAGGGATGTTTTCGAGGTTTTAATTGCATCTCAGGGCGATGGCGACGATGTTATTGACGCCGCTGGTTTTGTTTCTGAGGTCTACATGATTAAGCGGGTTTATGGTAATGAAAGAGATCAGTTAAAACCTAGTTTTCTGAGTCCTGTTAAGGTTGATCATGATGTTTACATGGCTGTTTATAACGATGTTAGGAATTACATTAATGATTTCGAGGATAAGAATAACATTGCCTTTGGGTTTGTTGGTAATGCTATGGCCGTGTTGTTAACCACAATAATCATTATGCTAATAATAGGTATGTGCCAGGGAACGAGGAGTGAGGGTTATCCTGACGGTATTAGGGACTTCCTAAACTATGCATTGACGCAGGGCACCCACATGGCCCTTTCCGAATTACTTAGTCACGGATAAGGTTTTAACTGGGTATTAATCAGGTATTGCGTGGTTGATGAGGTTATTGAGGCTAGGGATTACGTGGCTCAATTAATCAATAAGGGTTGGTTTAGGCACGCCGTTGGTGAACGGGGCATCAGGCGCATCATCACCCTATTGAGGTTTATTGACCTTAATTACAGGAGGTGCTCTGCGAACCTTGATCTGGACCTCCTAATTAATCTACTCGATGATTACTATAATACAGAGGGCAGGATTAGGTACTTCGTTAGGGAGTTGATGAGGGTTCAGGGCTATGATAATGTGGCTAGACAATTAATAAATGCCTACCCAGTACTACCGCCAGACCTTAGGGAGTTCCTTGATAAGGTAGCGAAGTCCCTACCCTCTGACGCAACTCCTGGGGCTTTGGTTGAGCAGGCAATTAATGAATTAATGAAGGAATTGGAGAGTTTTAGAGAGAGGCTGATTTCCATTGTTAATGCCGCCAGGTCCCAATGCCCTAAAGCTTATAACCAAACCTCCTAATTAATTCCCTGCGCTCCTTGATATCAGTATCGCCCTCAACACCAAGTGGTGAATGACCATCAACAACACCAACCACGCCCCTCCTCTCTGGCGCTATCTCCGCTACAATAACGGAAAGTGGGTTCGCAGTGGCTGCGTATATGTTCACCACCTCAACCACGTGTCTCAACGCATTTAATACGTTTATTGGCCATGCATTTCTCAGGTAAATCACGAACGTATGACCGGCGGCTATTTTCCTGCACAGGTCTATGGCTAATTTCCTCAACTCCTCATCAGTACCCTCATGTCTAATCAGTCTCTTTCCAGACGCCTCGCAGAAGGCCAGGCCGAACTTAATATTCGGTACTGAGTTCACGAGGGCCTCGTAAATGTCCTCCAGAGTCTTTATGAAGTGGCTGTGGCCTATTATTACGTTTGTACCCTCTGGAATTGGTACATCTATTACCTCGAACTTAATTCCCTGGGACATTATTATTTAAGACGCAGGGATTTACTTTAAGCATTACTATGACCTTCTCCCTTGTCCTGAGGGGATGCTTCTATGTTGGAGATCCCGTGTGCTAACCCCTGGGATGAGAGTTAATGGTTTTACACAGTTTGTTATTACGTTGTAGCTCATTATTCTATGCCTTTACTACCACTACATGCCCTATTTTCCTGACTATGTTTATTGATGCATTGATGGCCCACCTGAGGACCAATTTAAACCGAACTAGGGACCTAGCTTAGTTAAAAACGCGGGAACTAAGATAATAAGCATTTTCATTAGCCCATTAAGCAGAGTTTACTAAAACTAATCCCACGTCAATACCAACGACTGAGGGCAGTAACTGTTAAGGAAATCAAGAAAAGAACCACGCATGCGCACATTAGGAATGGGAAATATGAATAATACCGAAGAATGCACAACTCGCCACGAATAACGGGACTTTAGGTATGACCGTAATGTAATTTCTTGATTATATAACCCAGTGTATCGAGTAATTCACTTGGCATGTAGCCCTTCTTCGTTCTTTTTAGCTTAACCTTGTTTTCTCCATGTACTATTCTTACGTTCTTTTTCGTGATGATTATCGTCACAGTCTTCATGAGGTCCACGTACGGCTCATAGGTAAACTTGCTGCCACTGTATAGGTACCTGCCTAAAAACGTGTAGTAATTGGTGCCGGTCATGCTAATAACCCTACTAATTATTGGCGAGAACGCGAAGAGAAGCTTTCCGAACCTTTCATCATCGAGCCTTGTGTATGTATTATTATTAATTATTACTGAAAGTAACACGCCATTTACCACTTGGGAGGCGAATAAGCCATCTGGGCCGGTGATACTTAGCGCTCTAATTCCGTGTCCTTTGGTGAATGACATTAGGCCGGTCAGGACGGCCATGTTATTTTGCCTCTAATGGTGTCCCATCCGCTGGGCACTTATGGAAGGTCTTCTTGGCGCATGTTGGGCAGTATATAGCGTGGCACTTTGGGCATACGTAGTAATCATCATACTTAAATAATTTCTTACCGCACCTCCAGCATCTGCCAATCATCAATGTCTTAGATACGTACACAACTACGCCTGGTCCTGGCGCTTTTAAAGTCTTACGCTATAATGGGTATTTCCGCAGCGGCAAACATCAGGGCTAGGGTTAACGGTATGGGTATTACCGACTTTATTGACGGATTGAGTGTCAAGTCACTGAGTAGTGAGGATAGCAACGTCACAGACATACTTATTATGTATGCCACAATTAATAGAGGCATTAGTATTGCATTGAGGTTGGGAATTGTAAGACCAACCAGTGTGTATGGGGCGTTCTTTATCACCGAGCTTAGTGACGAAACAACGAACTTGCCTATGTACGTGACGCCGGCAAACACAAAGGGCAATGAGTAATTAAGTAATTGTAGAGATCTCGCATTGTAATTAATGTTCATGATCAACGCCTTCAACTCCAAAAACACCTCCACGAGCTTATCCAATGCTCTTGATGGAGAACCTAGGTTTGAAACTTCCCTCAGTAAGTTAATGGCATATTTAATAATCCAGGGTCCATCGATCTTGACATCACCGCTGAATCGGGCGATCCTTCGTAAATACGTAAGTAACGTCCTTGGATATGGATTATCCAACACCCTCTCAATTGCTGTGCCAATACCAACCCCAGCCTTTACGATTTCAGATATGTCGCGGATCACATCAGGCAGTGAAAGGACTGAACTCTTAATATCATTAATTCTCTGCGTAACTAGGATAGAGAAAAGCACCGGTGGTATTACCAAGGATATTAAGCCGTTGATCCCGAGGTAAATTATAGCCACTGCGCTAAGTAGCGCTGAGGACCCTATTATTATGTACATGTTTCTATCGTGCTTAAGGTCCATGCGTATTATATATGGTATTGACTGGTAAACCCTCATTATGAAGGCTGGAAGTAATAATGATACTGCCGGCATTATGTATAGTATTGCGTAATTTAGACCAAGTATTGTCGTTATGATTATAAAAAGAATCAGTATCATTACTGAGGAGACCACGGCAAGTACAATATCAATTATCTGCTTCGATAAAGCAGATAACCTACTATTAAGCATTGATAAGTATGTACTCTCGACACTCCTAACGTAATTAGTTACATCACCACTATAGCTCCACACAGACACATAACCATTCATAAATCTCTGGAACTCAATGCTCGGATGAGACCTTGCCCTTAGTTGCATGGCCTTTGTCAATGAATTAGTGGTTAAAGAATACCTCTTAATCAAGAGCCACTCCCTATTAATCCACTTAAGGCCAACCCTACCACTTATCTCAAATGCGTGAGTTATGTCACCGCCAATATCATGTACTATATCGAGTAAAACCATGAAAAATGGCAGTTCCCACTCAACATTCTCCTTAACCGAGTTAACAGAGTATGATGCCCAGACAACCGTTAACACGATTGGTATTGCAGGTACTGGTATTGAAGTTAATGATATCATCAATGACTTGGTTACCAGATATGTTATTACTGGTACCGGCATTAATGATAATACCATTTTCTCAACGATTGATGCGATCCTACCTGGATTCCATGAATAACCACCGGCAATAGCCTTATTACTCAGATAATCCTTAATTACGCGTCCCAGCGTCTTCACGTAATAATATACTCAATTTCCCTTAAAAGGCACTTACGCAATCAAGCCCCTAAGTGCCTTAATTACTGATTGATTAACATAAACCTCGGTGTATTTGGTGGGTATCGTGTTAGAACACGTTATTGACGAAACACCTGCCTCAAGCATCCTTGAATCAGCCATATTAAGCAATAGGCAGTGCGTGGCAATTGCATACACCCTAGTGGCACCCATCGACTTAAGTATCCTTGTTGCCTCTATTATTGTGCCCCCAGTCGCGATTATATCATCTATTATGAAAACCTCTTTACCAGTCACGTCTAGTTCCTTGGGCTTCATGGTAATCTCCCCAGTAACCCTGTCACGGAACTTCTCAAGGTAACTAAAGGGAATGCCTAAGTACTCGCTGACCTTCTTGACCCTCCATAATGAACCAATATCTGGACTCAGCAAAACGGCATTGCTAACATTGCCTATTTTACCTGCGTATAGATCGAATGGTTCTACGTTAATGCAACGCATGTTAGGCGCCTTGAAGGCGTCCGGTTTATGTACATCAACGGTAATTAAGGAGGATGCACCAAGTAATGATAGTAGTGAGAGTATTGTATTTAGACTAATTGGTTCTCCATCCCTAAACCTCTTGTCCTGTCGTGAGTACGGCAGGTAGGGTAAAACAATATGGATATTCTTAATGCCCATATCACGTGCAGCGTGTATTGCAAGCATTGTTTGAATCAACCTGTTGTTCTGCTCGGGGTAAGCTCTTTGGATTAATATTAGTCCTTCGTATGTAGTAATGTCAATTGGGTACCTAATGTACGACTCCCCGTCAGGGAATTGCTTAGTTTCAAGGGTTACATGATTAAGTCCCAGGGTATTAGCTACCTCGTTACCCATGTCAGAGGACCAGGGAAATGATGCAACCAGGTACTTCTCCACGATTAAGTGTGTGTTCCTTAATTTTAAAGGGTTTATCCTCATGGATCCTCAGGAGGGGGTGTCTCGTAGAGTCTCCTTCCCCTTGAGGTCCTCGGTGCCAACCAATCAATTAATCTACGTGGGTCATTGGTCTCTACTATAAACGTTATGGGTCCCAGGGGACTCTCATTCTCTTCTGTGACGAAGGTCAGTACGCCGGCATACGCCGCCTGTTTATGTAAGTGAAATACTACCCTATTGTCCTCCATGCCTTTTATAAGCACTGACCTTGCGCTATCCTCAATACCCTGCTCCTTTATCAAATTATGAACCCTAATTAGTGATTTAAAACCAAGGCCCAGGGCAACCAGGTACTTCTTACCTTCGCTCTCCTCAACCCTTAGATCATCGTAGATAAACACATTACTAAGTGCCCTCCTGACCTTCTCCTCATCCTCCGTAGGCCTAACCTCAACCCAAACCTCAGCCCTCACGCTATGCGTGAACAATCGAGTATTTATTAGGATTAGGTGTCGTGCACATTAATCTTTAAATATTTTAGTTAAAGTCTGTGCCTCGTATGAAGACGCTGTTTTTCGAGGTACTCAATACATTGGTCAGGCTGACGCATTTTGAGACTGAAGGCGCCAGGCTGATAAGGGATGAATTAAACATGAGGATACCACTCGAGGAATTGGCAAATCAATTCAGAAAGGAGTGGGAGGACAGGTATAATGTTTTGATGAGTAAGGGTGTCTACAGGTCATTGAGACAATTGGCCAGGGAGACCATGATATCACTACTCAGGAAGTATTCCCTAAGCCTCAGCCCGGCAGAACTTGATTACTTCGGTAATGCCTTATCATCACTCGTTGTGGAGACCTCAGAATTATACCCAGACGTCATTGATGCAATCAACGCATTGTCACAAATGAACGTACCCATGTACATACTCACAAACCTAGACAACGATATAGCTAAGAAAATACTACTCAGGAATAACTTATTGAGGTACTTCAAGGGAGTTGTTAGTTCGGACTTAACAAAAACTGGTAAACCAGCGGTCAAGATATTCCAGGCGGCCCTAAATAGGGCTGGGGTTTCACCAAACGACGCCCTAATAGTAAGCGGGTTGGTTGAGGACGTGATTGGCGCCAAATTCCTTGACCTAAAGGTCGTGTTTGTAAGGAGAGTTGATGTGCAATTACCCGTTAAGCCATTTTACGAAATAACAACGCTATCGCAATTACCAGAGATAATTAATAAAATTAATCAGTGACCGCCCTTAGCCCTAACGGCCTCATGTCTCCTCTTCTCGGCCCTCTCCTTGGCCTTCTTTCTCCACTTGTGAACGTGGGTCTCCCTCAAGCCAACGCTCATTAAGCCCCTCATTTTACGGCCAGCGGGGGTTAACGCCCTAAATACCCTGCCCTTCTTGCGCTTTATCCTAATTACCCTAGGCAATACTGGTTCTGGTGGCAATGCCTCGCCACTGATTACCTTACCTAGCCATTCCCTAAGCCTTTGAACGTTAATATCCCAAACACTATCCCTATTAAGGTCAACCCTAATGCCCAGTAGCCTAGCCTCACTAATCGTTAACCCAACGGCTTTAACCTCACCAACTGAGAAGCCCCTACCAATCCTCCATTCACTGCCTAAAACGCCACCATTACTAATCAGCCTAGGCTTCTTAACGAGTGGATCCGGCGGTGGTAATACTTGTGGTTGCATTGATTGAGACATCCATACACGTGATCAACACCCCCTTTTAAGCATTAATACCTCACAGCGCTAATTGAGAGAATGCTTAATTAATGCTTCGATAATGGGTAGAATGATGTATAGGTTATTCACGTACATGGCCTTGATACGGTACGTGGAGTTCATACTTATAATACTTGATTTAGCCTATTTGGGAATACTCAATCCATTAAATAAATACCTCGTTATAATATTAATGACTGCAATTGTATACTCATTATTGGCTATATCAAATTACTCATTTACAACAGGTACATGGATAACGCTACTCCTGGTACTCGCCATAATGGCTTCGGACACCGCACTACTCGCCCTAACAGTAATATCCCCAATTATTTCAGCCATTGGCCTATACACGGCGTGCTTTGTAAACATCATACTCGACATATTGGTAGTCGTAATAGTCATAGAACTAGTAAGGAGATAATACGACCATGCCTCTAACAGGGTAATCACCCAAACGCCCGGTGACCACTGCATCAATTATGATCCTCACGTCTGAATCGCCAATGATGCCCTTATTATTAATGATCTTAATGGTATTCCCATGCACCTCCACGTCTATACCCTCCGTTAAGGACCTTGCGTTGATAATCTCTATTTTCATTAATGATGGGTATATAGGCAGAGCAAGCTCGCGAAACGCAGACACCTTAACCTTCTTTCTTATTACCCGAGAGACTGTAATGACTACCCTGTAGTCATTAACAAGGGCCGTAAACACCGAGAAACCTAGGATCAGTATTATTATGGATACGACCAAGTCAATTATTTCAAATGCCATACTCCCTCACTGCACTCTTAATCCTACTAACGGAGTCCTTAACGGTTTCTGGGACGACCTTAACATTGTAGAACAACGTCATGAAGCTCACATCGCCATTCCAACGAGGGACCACTTGAATATATACGTGGGGCGACAGGGAAATTCCTATGTTAAAGCCATGTGGATTGTAGACCCTTTGTAGGATCCCTACGAATTTCCTCGTAATACCCATAAGCTCAGTGAATTGTGACTTATCAATTTCATTAATTGATCTGTGTTCGAGCAATGCAATTATTAAATGACCATTATTGAATGGTTGAGGATTATGAAAAACAACAACCTCCCTATTCCTCATTATTATCAATTCCTCATTACTACTCATCTCACATACCATGCACTTCATTGAATCAGAGAGAAAAAGGAAAAATTAAATATTTTAAGGTTTTGGGACTACTTTATTGGTATTTTAATGTTCAATTCCCTTGCCAACTCCTTGTACCTGTTCCTAACCGTGACCTCCGTGACCTGGGCAGCCATGGCAACCTCCTTCTGGGTTCTAACCTCACCACGGAGCAATGAGGCTATGTAAACAGCGGCCGCCGCAAGCCCAGCTGGGTCCTTACCCGCAGTTAAACCCCTCTTTTTCGCCTGCTCAAGTATGTTAAGGGCCTCCTTAAGTATCTCACCGCTAAGCTTCAACTGCTCAACAATCCTGGGAACATAAAGCTTAGGATCACTGAGCGGTAACCTAACGCCCAATTCCCTGGCTATAAGCCTAAAGCACCTAGCAACCTCCTTCCTACTCGCCCTTGTGTATTGACTAATCTCGTCAAGGCTCCTGGGCATCCCAATCTTCCTACAGGCCATGTGCAGACAGGCCGCAACAATGGCCTCAACACTCCTACCCCTAACCAGCCCCTTCGTTAATACCTGCTCATAGACGCCCATGGCCTCATCAACACACGCCTTAGGTATACCTAATTGTGATGATATCCTGCTCAACTCATTCATTGCCTGAATTACATTACGCTCGTAACTCGTTTGAACCCTAACCCTCTGCTGCCACTTCCTATACTTCAGTATCTCAAGCTTTCTCTTTATGTCTAGTTCCTTACCGCTGGCATCCTTGGTTGCCCAATCAATTGTTGTCGTTAAAGCCTCACTTGTTAACCTATTAAGCGGGCCACCGGCCCTAGCCCGGCTCTCCTTCTCCTCGGCCGTGAATGCTCTCCATTCCGGTCTCAGGTCAATGACATGCTCAAGTACCACTGAGCCACATTTTGCGCAGATGACTTGACCATTTTCATAATCAAAGATGAAGGTTGTTGAGCCGCAGTATGGGCATACCAATTTCTCCTCCCCTTCAGACTTAAATTCTATGATCTTGCCTGATACTCTCAACTTACTTAATAAATTAGTATTACCCTGTTGGTCCTTCTTTTCCTGTTCGGGGTTAGACATAAATATCCCCTATTAAAGCTTTTCGCGTATTGCTTAAATATTTATAAACCTTTCTCTCCATAAAAAGTTATTTAGCGCCCTCACGAAGAAGTCTCCTAATCCTAGCCAGTAACCCATAAACCTGCAACTCACCACTTGAACCCCTGAGCAACCTATAGTGATGCTCACCAGTGATATACACAGCCTTAGGCTTCAATTCCTCGGGAACCTTCAACTGCGAGGTGGCAGAAACAACCTCTCTATGAATTATCTTAATGATATCAAGTGGGTCAGCGCCCTCGTCCTTTATCAATGTCATGACCTCCCTCACGGCTTTGCCGAAATCACCGATAACCGCCTCCGTTACTATTGCCCTAACCCTGGTTGGACTGACCTTACCCAAAGCCCTATACACTGCCTCCTCATCCACCGAACCACCAAGGGCCGCCGCTGCCTGTAGTGTGTTTATTGCTCTTCTCATGTCTCCTTGGCTTATGTCCCAGATGGCCTCTAGGGCTTCGTCGGTTACCTTAACGCCCTCCCTTGAGGCAATATCCCTAAGCCTACCAAGCACCGCATCCCTAGGCAATGGAGAAAACCTAAACATAGCACAACGAGACTGTATTGGCTCGATTATTCCGGATGGGTAATTCGCCAATAGAATGAATCTAACGGATGACGTGTACATTTCCATTATCCTCCTAAGGGCTTGTTGGGCGTCGGAGGTCATGTTATCAGCCTCATCAAGAATAATCAATCTAAATGGGGCTTTCACAGTGGGTACCGTCTTCGCGAACTCCTTAACCTTTTCCCTAATCATCGCAATTCCTCTTTCGTCGCTTGCATTCAGCTCCAGGACGTTCTCACGCCAAGCATCACCATAAAGCTCATGGGCTATGGCAAGGGCCATGGTGGTCTTACCAGTACCAGGAGGACCAAAGAATAATAGGTGAGGCAGATCACCGAGAGTGAGCAGCTCCTTCATTCTGGCCTTAACGTGATCCTGGTCGATAATGTCATCAATCCTAGAAGGCCTATACTTCTCAACCCAAAGAACCTCCTCTGCGGACATTGTGCTTATTTAGTATCACTTTTCCTTAAATAAATTCCTTTGCAGTATCCGAGATTACATACTTATTGTCCCTAAGCAAGACGTAACCCAACCTATTCAACATGGTCAGTAATTCATACTCTCTGTCGCTGAGTTTGTTGATTTCATTAATAGAAATTGGTAATTTACTTAGCAATCTCCTAATAATTTCCTTGGTCGTGACGACCTCCCTGTTGGCAGACTCATCCCTAAGTAAAATAACCCTCCCACTATCTATTAACCTCTTAAGGAGTCTCTTGGACAACACATCCTTGGTATCAAGGAATAAACTCTCATTAATCAACCTGAGTAATCCACTGCCAAACTGCTGCGTTCCAGTTGATGAGGATTGTTGTTTAATTCCCTGCTCACGCAACTCCCTCAATTCATCTTTGACTAGGTCTAGCTCACCCTCAATTGACTCAAGCCGCTCCAGGACCTCCCTAAGTAACCTAATGCACTCACTGTACGTTGAACTCATTATTCACAAACTAAGACTGTTAATTATAGGGCTTTACCTTCATAATGATGAGTGTATCTCAACAATATCACCATCATTAAGCACGTAATTAATACCAACCCTCTTTATACCTGCCGGGTACTTATCAATTCTCCAAACCCTGGCGTACTTGAAGCCCTCGTAAAACCTACTATGGATCTTCCTGGCTAGGTCACCGACTGTCGAACCTCGCTTCAAAATGAAGGGCTTTGTTGAGTACGTATCGGCATCAGGCTCCTTAGTATAAATCCTTATTAAATCCATAACCCTCAACAGTGATTCACTGAGTAGCCTAGGATCAATGGCGCATTTACTAAGGGATGCCGTTAATGTAATTACCTCATTCCTTAACCTACCAACAATGTAATCAACATAATCCTTATCCGCTAAATCGACTTTATTTATCAGAACAAGCGATGGTTTATACACGATGTCCTTAAATATTGATTCCTCAACATCATCCAGTGTCGCCTCGCCATTAATCGTAACCAAGGCATTACTAATGCCATAATTCGCCAGTAGCTTTTTTACATCCTCCGCGGTACCATTCAACAACCTACCAATGACCTGAATACCACCTGTTGGTCTCCTCTCTATGGTTACGAAACCCCTGGGCCTAATTACATAAATACCATTTTCCCTAAGTATATTCTTCAGGGCGCTGTATTGAACCTCAACATCACCAGTGGCATCAAGAACCATTATTGCACTATCCGCATTCCTAATCATCGAAAGCGCCATGGCATTAACATCGGAGTCAACGTCTTCAATGTTTATTGATGGTAGCTTCACCAATTGAAAGTAAATATTATCATAAATAAACATGCCAGGTATTGGCTCAAGTGATGAGAATGGCACTTCATCAGGCTCAACCCTAACATTGGTCAAGCACCTCAGTAGGCTTGACTTACCTGATGATGGAGGCCCAATAACAACCACCTGCGCATCTCCCTCCTTCTCCACATAATAACGTATACTGCCTCCACCGCCCGACCTCAGTGATTTCTCCTTGACCTTCTTCTCCTCTATTTCCCTTCGTAACTGAGCCATCCTCCTCCTAGCCCAATGAACCAGGTTCTCCGTACCCTTATGCTTAGGCACAGCACTAAGGAACTCCTCAAGTGCCCTCAACTTCTCCTCAGGCGTCTTAGCCTCCATGACCTTCTCCCACTTCTTCCCAGCCTCAGGTGGTAGATTAGCAGGCATTACCAGTAATTACCTAGGAAGCTATGAGTTAAATAAATTATTTAAACGTCACTAAACATCCTCAATCCCCTTATCCGTAATCCTAAACATGGCACTGGCCTTGAAGGGAAGTCTAGGCGAGTCCAGGACCTCCATGACTTTTACATCCTCCTTAGATTTCCTAAGGAATAATCTATGGGTAACCGCGTGGGCGAGCACATTACCGCCGGCCGGCCTCTTAACCTCGATGTAGCCCATCGGCACGTCAAGAACTTGGTTTGTGAGAACTACATAAACATTATAGACCTTCGCAATCCTCATCAACCAATCAAGTATGTAATTAAGCCTCTGCTGCCTCTCAGCCAGCCTCTCCCTACCCTTAAACTCAGCCCTGTAAAGGGCGATTATCGAGTCAACAACAATGAGCTTGGCGTTGGCCTGCTCCACGAGCTTAACAACATCAAACTTGATCCTATCCTCTAGATCGGCTGCATTGATTACCTTAACCACATAAATATTATCCAAAGCCTCATTAGGGTCTAGATCGAACCTCTGGGCAATATTAACGATCCTACTTGGGGAGAAGGCCTCCTCGGTATCTAGGTAAACAGCAGCACCGCCAACGCCGCCCTTATCCTGACTTAATTGAACAGTTACTGAGAGTTGATGACAAAGCTGTGTCTTACCAGTGCCAAATTCACCGGCGAATTCGTAAATAGCCTTGGGCTCTAAGCCGCTCTGCAGTAGCTCATCAATAGCCCTAACATTAGTCCTCAACCTAATGATATTCCCAAAGTTTTTGGCAATGTCGGTGGCCCTTGAAACCCTATTATTACCAAAGACAATGTCCCTTGCAGCCCTCAGTATCTTCTCAACCCTGTCCGGCGTCATGTCCGTTAATTCAATGAGTTCCTCAGGATTGAAAAGCGCCAGGTGCCTCACGCCCAATACTCCCTTGGACTTCAGTAACTGAGCCGTCTTTGGTCCAATACCCTCCAAATCCTCTAAATCCACATTATCCTGAACCATACGAAACTCTGCATTATTTACCCGATAAATAATAAATAGGTATTTGTTAAGAATTAAAAACCAAGCCTATTAACAAAACAACGTGCTCAACATAGCCAACATAATCGGTGATTTATTCCTAGTGGTATTCCCAATAACAATGATCATTGGATACATGCTTAGGGCCAGGGTTAGGCAACTCGGAATTGGCAATTACCTACAGTATGTTGTTATGGTACTGGTATTCACAATGGCCCTTTGGGCTGGCAACATTGTGGCCAGTAACTACGTTTTCTACATAATACTTTACTCAATAATATATGCACTATTCTCCATAGTAACAAGCCTAGCCTTAACTATACCCATCAGCCTAATCCTCGGTACAAGGCACGTTAAGGAAATCCACACGGGTAATAACGCGAAGATCAATGTGAAGTTACCACTGGTATTACTGATCATCCTGGTCATTGGATGGCTACTTGGTTATTATGTGAGGTATGGGCCAATGATTAATTACCTTAATTACCTAATCACGTTTGAATTACTTACATTAATACTGGTGATTGGCCTTGATATTGGCTCTTCAATAAACACATCACTCCTTGCCCAGGGATACCTAGGCATAGTAATTGCCATCGTCTCTTTATTGGGCAGTTCCATCAGTGGATTAGTACTGCATTACCTGGTTAAAATACCGTTAACAGCATCCCTCGGAATATCGATGGGCATGGGTTGGTACTCATTAACAGGGCCCCTCCTCAGTGTCAGGTTTGGGCCGGCAATAGGCACATTGGCCTTTCTGGCTAATTTCCTTAGGGAGCAATTAACATACCTATTGGTACCCTCAATGGTGATTATTGGCTTTAGGGACATCGCCTTAATATCCATTGGTGGTGCCACGTCCATGGATGACACACTGCCCATCTATAGGCTTTACATGGGTGAGACCAGTGGCTTTATAGCATTCGTAAGCGGTTTCGTAATAACAATAATATTACCAGAATTACTACCTTACGTAATAACAATCAAATAGGACTAGATTCCCTCATCGATGTTTATGATGTCCCTGATCATACTAACCTCCTCCTCCGTAGCGCCCAGCCTACTTATGTCCATGTCAACTAGTAGTCTCGCCAACGCTATCGCCGCATCCCTAATTGATATTATTCCGATTATCCTACCATCCTCATCAACTATCGGCAAGTGCCTAATACCGTGCTTAGCCATTATGTGCACAGCCTTTATTAAGCTTGCATCCTCCTCAATAACTATGACGTCCTTGGTCATGACGTCACCGACAGTCAACGCATCAATATTAACATTATTCGCTATCAGCCTCAAAAGGTCCCTCTCAGTGAATACCCCAATTACCCTACCCTCCTCATTAGTCACTATTATTGAACCAATATTCCCCTCATTCATAATCTTAATAACCTTAATCAAGGATTCATCATCCCTCACTGTTATGGGTACCTCCTTCATCACATCCCTAACACGTGGTATTGCCATATGAATAAATGACCGGAGGATCTATATATACTTTATTAAGCTATTTTTACCACTAAGCAACTCTCACTACACTGCAATAGTTAGCCTAACCCACCTTAAGCCCAGTGTGAACGGCATAAACAATGTGCCTGCGCCACTGAAGAACTTTGTGTACATTTCGTAAAAGTGAAGCCTTAGGCTTTGTACAAAGGCCACAAAGCCCTCGCCAAGTATTATTATTAGGTTAAACACTATTAATACGATTAAGCCAGTTGGGGTTAATAATCCCAGTGAGGCGGCCCAGGCGTAAGTCATTGCCGTGAAAACCGCGTGCATAATCGCCACTATGCTCAGCCTCATGAAGGATATCGTATTGGTTAGGCTCGGTATTGCAGCCTCAGCACTAACCTCAACAGCCAATTGGGCAGCACTGAACCCGGGAACACCCCTATACTTAGCCCTGAAGTAAAATAGTGAATACATTAATATTGCGAGCATGGCAAATACGGCATATGCCCAATACCACATTAAGCCCTCTATTGCATTGAATAGGGGATACAATGGTTGCAGCAATGGAGTCTCCTCACCAATTCTTATGACAGGTATGAACCCAGGACCCATCAGAGCAAGTACTAGGAATAGAAAGAAGAAGAATAACGGTACATAAAAACCAATGGCCAAATCCCTCTCTCCACCTCTATAGGCATTAACCACCTTAAGCGCGAACGCCAATAATAATGACACTATGCCAACCATTATTGACACGGCCAACATCGCATAAATAGAGTCAGAAAGTACCTCCAATGCCGTGCCACCAACATGAACCAGCCTGAAGGGTGCTGGTAATACCTCCATTCCAAATATTGTACCGCTCTCCACAAACGTGAAAATCATCGACCAAATACCCGCCATGAGGAACACTAACCCCCAAATCGAGTACTTACCACCAAATATCGAACGCAGGAAGGCATTGGACCCCTTATAACGGGACCTATACAGGGCATAACCGAAGAGGGACAGTACTATGCCGTGGCCCAGGTCTGGGTACATCCAGCCGTAGAAGGCTGGGAATAGGATGAAGGTTAGTATTATTGGGCTTATCTCGGTGTACTTAGGTACGCCGTACATATACGTTATCTTCTTAAAGGCATCAACAGGCCTTGGGTACTCCTCAAGTGTTGGTGCCTTCTCAGGCTCTATCTCCTTGACGTATACCACCTTACTTTCCTTCCTCACCTTAGCATCCACAGCCAGTTTACTCAATAGCGATGTTAGTAATGCATCGAACCTGCTTGATAAACCCTCCTTAACATAACCAGCAATCGTCACCACATCACCACCGACCCTATTAATTCCCTCAACTCCATATGTGGAGACCTCGTTGTATTCCTTCACGAACTCCTCCTGCTCCTTCTCCAACTCCCTTAACCTAGACCTTAAATCAGCCAGTTCTCTACCCGTTAAGTCATACGCCGACTTTACATTCATTAGGTAATCCCTATTCACCTCATAAACCTCTTTGCCAAGTAGTGAAGCATCTAGATTCTCTGGGGGTTCCACAATCATGAGTATTGACACATCCGTGCCCTCGACATCCCACTTGGTATACATGAACCCCTTAATGGCTTCCTCATTTACACCGCCCCTAATTGCAAATACCCTAGTCCTCAACCTACTGAGTCCCCCAAGTGTAATGCCATTCCTCTTCATATACCCCAGAACCTCATGTACAACCTCCAACTCCCTAATTCTACTCTTTGTACCATTTATTGAATTAATAATTTGTACTAATCTATCGCCAACGTCCTTACCCTCGGGAATCGCCGAATCCATGTACTGCCTAACAATGTTTGTTATTGAATCAGAAAGATCAATAATTGCGTAGGCCCTGTCACTGACCTTAGTCAGGAAGTCCCGGAAGTCCTGTTCCAGCTTCGTTAACCTACCCTCTAGCTCCGCTAACCTACCTTTCATTGCACTTAAATCAATAGAACCGGACACCTCAAGAGGATTAACATTAAATAATTTGTACGTACTTAATAATCCCTGCCTTGCCCATTCTGGGTATATCACCAGTGAGTAAAATCTGTCCTGTACCCTTATTGGCAAGGTCTCTGCATTGTAATTAGCAACAGCTTCCTTGAATTCATTGAAGTCCTCCTCACCAATGGGTACTATGTCAACTAGGAAGTGCCTTAGCTTTTCCACCACGACGCCACCCACCGATGTCAGAACGTCAACAAGGCCCCTCAACTTATTGTACTCAATTCTAACACCTTCGATTGAGCCTAGGTACTGCCTTATCCTGGTGAGTAGGTCATCACCATCCTCAATTATGTACTCAACGAGTTCATCGAATAAACCAACCTTTACCTCATGCGTTGTTGGCGGTGGTGGTATCGAGTACTGGGCGAGAATCCTACCTAGCTCCCTGGATATGTCCTCAACCCTCCTAATCCTCTCTGAGTACTTACCTGGTACCTTGGGCGCTGGTATTATGCCGGGCCTTGTTATTGGCATGAAGTAACCAGTGTTACCGATATTCATCAATAAGTCAAAGGCGTACTCTGACGGTAGTGCAATCTTGTACTCAATAAGTCTCACTATTGGCATTCAACAACCAAGGGACCGTTGTGGAATTTAAGCATTATTCCTCCAGAGCTTCGTCACGACAATCCACGGAAGTAGCATTTAAAAATGCCTGGCTAATTTACATACGTGTCAACGCAGGTAAAGTCCATAAAGGCAAGGATATACTCAATAAGGAGGGGCTCCTTTGGTTATTCTAGGGACGCTATAGTCATTATACCAGGAGTGGAATCCATGGTAGACGCCGTGAAATTCATAAATTCAAAGGTGGTTTGGAGATCAAGGGCTGGCGCCGAGATCGTGGGTAGCGTAATTAGGGTTTGGGGCAAGCACGGTCAATTGCTTGTTAGATTTAGGCGCGGGTTGCCGGGGCAGGCATTGGGCGATGCCGTTGACTTGGTACCTAAGTAAAACGGGGATTATTTTTAATTTAGGTCATGACTTGCATGGTGGTCTTGCGGGATCAATTATTTTATAACCAAATAATAGGCAAACACCCGTATTTGAACCAAAGTAGATGCACTCCCTGCAATCATTAGGCCTTCCCATAACAAGCTTTACCTTGGTCTGCGATGCCAGGGGCTGCAACTGCACGGTCTGTACCTGCAGTCTCTCACTAATTGTGGTCATTCCTTCCTGCTGCGTTGGTTGTCTAGTCTCCATTTCTTCAGTTGGTTGTTTGGTCTCTACTTGCGTGGGTGGCGGTGGAGGGGGTGATGGAGGCGGTGGCGGTGGGGATGATGGCGGTGGCGCTTGCTGTGTCTGTGTTGCTCGTATGCTTGGTTGTGGCATTATAGGTTGCACCGGCTGCATCGTGGGTGGTTGCATTGGTGCTTGCGGTGACAGTACAGCTATTACCTCGTCCATGACCGTTTGCTTAACTGTATCTGGTGGCGGTAGTTGCCCTTCATATATCTTCTTACCGTTAATTATCAAAGCCGGTAGTGCCCTAATGCCGTCCTGTCTCATTGACTTGACTAGGTATATGAGGTTCTGCGGTATTTGCCCCTCGGGCATACTTAATGCATTAATGGCTGCGTCTACCGCCTCAGGCTTTATCCTAATGAATGTTGCATTAACATTCTTCTCACTACCCTTGAACTTCTCTCTGACTTCGGATACAACGTTTCTAATAACGTTTTCGTAAGTCTCATCCTTGCCAACAACCATGTAAAACTTGATCATGACTGGCATATACCTCGATTTTAGATTGTATTCCGATATTAATAAATCTTTAGTGTCTAAAATAACACCGAGTAATACTATCTATTCGCTACTGGCAGCTTTACACCATTTTCCAAGAATCTATTAAGGTAGAGCTTGCGCTCAACTACGTCTCCATCTGGCCGTAATTCATATATTATCTGCGTCTCAAAGGCCCTAATGCTCATGGGCTCACATATCTTTAATCGTTCGCATAACTCATTAATGAAACCCTCATTATTAAGGAGCTTGCCTGTCCTTTGGTGATACCCCTCGGCAAGCTCCACAACCTTCTGCGGGAGTATTATTGTGGCCTTTCCTGAATCAACTATGTAAAGCCCATGATAACCAAGCACCATACTATTCCTGACCCAGTCACCATCGACGTCGATTGGTGGGGACGCTATCGTGATTTCAAGAACGCAATTCTTAACCTCAGCAACGGATATTGGTGAGAATCTTGGGTCGTAAAATGCGGCGTATAAAGCAGCGGTTACAGAGTCCTCTAGCAGGTTTTTCATGGGCCTTATCGTACCCATGCTACCCCTAAGGACCCTCTTAATCATGCCGTCTGAGTACATGAGCTTCTCAATGGACACGAACACGCCCAGCTTCAGTTCGGCTATCTTAACTAGGTGCGTTGGGTCAATGTTATACTCAGCCTTAACACTGAGTCTCTCAAGGATCTTGGCCCTCAGGTACTTAACTAGACTTGAGTATTCCTTCTCATTAAGCGGCCTGAATAACTGCATGCAATTACGCACTATATGCAATAGGTTTATATCAGTTGGTTTCTTTGTTTATTCATGAAATATTAGTAAATTATTGTTAACGCAGGAGACTTTGAGTTCGCTTAAAATGCCCCGGGCTATCTCCAGTTCCCTCCTTATACGAGCATGGTGACTCCCAACCCAGTAAACCCTGCCGCAACCAGTGCATAACCAGAAGTCACTATGCCTGAGCAATACGTTATTCGGCACCTTATTAATCACGGCCTCCCTACTAACCTTAATAAGTCTCGAGCCACAGACAGGGCATAGACTCCTATTCATATCCAGCGATAGTGGAAAACTCAATACCAGTGATAGTATGGAGAGCCACTCAACGCGACTCGTGGTGATCAGTAATAGGCTTAACCGTGTCCTTTTCCTGAACAACTCCTTGTCCCTGGTAACTAATAGTTGGTTCACACCGAGCAACTCGTTATCACTAAAATTCGGACTGTAAACAGCCCTAACACCCAGCATTCTCAACCACCTAACTAACCAACCAAGCATTGAGTCCACGACAACCTCATCATCAGCCACAGGCAATGAAACGCATGTATTTAACCTAGCAACCTCCAAGCCGCATCACTTTAACTCCCTTATTTTGTCCCAGGGCACTGGGTTCCCTTCGTAAAACCCATCAATAATTGAGGGGCCGGGCACGGCATCAACCACGTTGCTTAGGTTAATCACCTTAACGAAACCGGGTACCCTAGCCCTAAATGCATTATAAATCTCCTTGCTTAATTCAACCCTATCCCTAGACCCCGGCCTTAGCACGGCATAGTAATTAACCAATGAGCCTATCACCCTAGGTGGTGCTGTGATCAACCTAAGCAATGACACATCATCCAGGTGATCAACCCTGACACCAATACCTAGACCAAGTTCCACATTCCTAACCCAACCCCTTGTGCCGTAAATCATAAAGCTACCCTTGCCCAAGTACTCACCGGATGGCGCCTTCTTGGTGACCTGCTCACCCCTGACATAAAACACGTCGAGTACGGATAAGCCCATGACCCAGGCCCTGGAGTAGGATACGGCGTATTGGGCTGCCTCGTACACATCATCATCACTGGCCACATCACTTGGACCGGCTAATCTTATCACTACGGCCGCGGCACCCGGTATATCGGCATGGACAAAGACATCCCAAGGCCTCAGGTAATGCCTCACAATTACCTCATTCTGCGTCGCGTCCCTACCCGCTATTACTAGCCTGCCACCACTGGTTACAAACCATCTAAACCTCTCAAACCACTCCCTGGCCCCATAAACAACACGAATGGACTTCTCTCTAATGCTCTCCATCAACTTCTCACCCTCAGCCTTAAGTTCCTCGATTCTCTCCTTAAGCTGGTTCATGACCTCCTCGGCATTTCTCGCCTTACGCTCAAGCTCCTTAGCCCTATTGAAGAGACCGTTGATTAATTCACCAACGCTTGAGTTTAGCGGTATCGAGACTACAACGCCGTTAATATCGAGTAGTACAGCCTTACTCCTGGGGTCGAAACCCTTAACCTTAATTCCCTGATATTCCATGCCCTTAACTACGTCCTGGAACTCATCCTTATATGAGACCCAGTAATTCCTGAGAATACCCAGTAATTCCTCAATGACGTACTTCCAATTAAGCACGGTCTCCGCCTTAACCCTAAGTTCCTCAGAGCCCTTCTTAAAACCCTCAATGCTCATGGCCAGTTCATCAATGCTCCTCTCAAGCTTAGTTATTTCACCCGTAATACCGTTAAGCCTCCTCTGGGTTTCCTCATTAACCTCAATCTCGTGGAAGTACTCATCAACGGCCTCATTAAACCTACTAAACCGCCTCGTACCATCATGCTTTACCGAGAGGTACTTAATTGGTGTCACCGTTATTGGCATACCGTTGTTGTAATAAATCATGGGCTCCAGGTCACCCTTGATCACCGAGTTTATCATCAACCTCACCACCGAAACAATAATACCTAGGTCAATGGAATTAATAGGCGCCGTACAGTTAATTGACGCCCTAGCACACACCTCGTTAGCCACCTCACCACCTAAACCCAGGCCTCTGGCTATTGCCTTACCCACCGTGTCATAATTACGCAGTGCATTGGCCACATTTTCATAATCATCAGTAGGCCTGGTAAAGCCCTGGGGCGGAGGCTTATACTCAAGGCCATTACTTATCACTCGATCCTTACCCCTATAAGTCCTTAAAACCCACCTAATTATGTTGTTGTTATCCACATATATGGCGTTCCACGGCTCCAGTAACTCGATAATTAGGGAACCACCATCAAACACAAGCCTTATTATCCTGTCAAAGTTTAGGACATTTACATCCTTTAACCTCGAGTTCTCAATGAACTGCCTGAGTATCGTGACCCCCTCGGCACCGTGCTCAAGGACATAACTAGTTAGTCCAAACCTATGGGAGTTTGCGATTATGAAGTACTTCTCGGGGCCCTTTCTGAACCTCAGCAACAACGAGTCGCCCATTGTGTATACCTTATCGATTATGGATCCCCTCAATTCAGTAAGCTCAGTAACCACGGCAAGTAGGTCCAGGACGTTTAATGACTTTTTATAACTAGCCATTGCTCATTTTTAGTAAAGGGCAAACACCCTTTTTAAAGGCGATTTCACCTCTTCGTGGTTGCTGAATCACCCTTCTCCCTAAGTAATTCGATTAATTCGTTAATGGACTCCCTCAGGGACTTGATCTCCTTTATTAACTCATCAGTGCCTTCGAACTCGACCTTAAACCTAACGCCACTTGATTGCTCATAATCCTCCACATCACCAACGCGTCTCTTGATCCTACCCTTCCCATTGCTGTCCCCATCATCAGTTAACTCCTGAAGTAATTCCTCGAGATCCACCTTCTTCTTCCTACCGAACATACAAACTAAATGCCTCAAGTAAGTTAATAAGCCACTGATGATTTCTTAATAAAGACATGATTGGGGTTATTTATGACTATGCATACCTAGAGCATAGGCCTCCCGGGAACCATGTGGAGAGACCAGATAGGGTTGTCTCAATAATAAAGGCGGTAAATGGTTTAGCCCCTGTGGAGAGACCTATTAAGGATGTGGATGAATGGTTGCTTAAGGTTCATGATGCGGATTACGTAAGTAAGATAGACCAAGTGTGCAGCGAGGGTTATGTATTTATAGATGCGGATACGTACGTAAGTCCAGGGACTTGCAGAGCAGCAAGGCTGGCCGTGGGCGCGGTCCTTAGGGGCATTGATAAGGTGTTGAGCGGTGAGTGGAATGCTGCCTATGCAATTGTTAGACCGCCTGGTCACCACGTTGGCCGTAATGGTAAGGCATTGATGGCCCCCACCCAAGGCTTCTGCATATTCAATAATACAGCTGTTGGTGCTGTTTATGCCCTGGAGCACGGTGCCGGTAAGGTGGCTATACTCGATGTTGATGCCCATCACGGTAACGGGACCCAGGAAATCTTCTACAGCGATCCGAGGGTGTTGTACCTGAGCCTTCACCAGGATCCATTGACGATTTATCCAGGCACCGGGTTTATAGACGAGGTTGGTGAGGGGTATGGCGAGGGGTTCAATGTTAATGTACCGCTGCCGCCATTCACGGCAGATGACGCTTATCAAGTCGCCCTTAATGGCATTGTATGGCCAATAATCGAGGAATTCAAGCCACGACTAATCCTAGTGTCGCTGGGTTTCGACGCCCATGAACTAGACGGCATAACCAACCTAAGGCTCTCCCTAAATACATACGCAGAGGTCTTTAGGAGGTTGAGGGACTTTATTGGTAGGGTTGGGGGTGTGGTGTTTGTCCTTGAGGGTGGTTACAACAATGATGTGTTAAGCAGGGGCTCTGTACTACTCATGAACATCATGAGTAATAAGGAGATGGAGATCGATGAGGGGATCACTCGGACAGAACCCAGGGTGCTTGCCCGTGTAAACTCAGTAATTAGGGATGTAATTAGTACTCAAAGGGTGTATTGGCACTTGGGATGAAAACGTTTAAATGCTCATTGATCAGTTTAGTTCCTTGCATGATGATGCTGGGCTGGATGAGCAGTGATTTAGGTTAATAGCGCTGATCGCTTTCCTGTGAGTTAGTGATTTATTTCCCATCTACGTAATAACTAACGTGGTAAGACCTCAATACCTAGTAGTCATGGTGACGCTAATGGCATTGCTAGGTATTGCCTTAGTCTTACATGCCCAGCAAACTCAACTACCCATATACGTGCCTGCCGTTAATGTGAGTATAACGGCATTATCAGCAAATGGAATGCCACTGGCGAAGTACGCGATTGTCAGCTTATCATGCGCGGGATACAACGTTAGTAACATAGGCTCTGTGAGCACGGTAATACCAATACCAAGTACAGGCTCAATAACCTGCAGGGCCTATGCCTACTCCTTTGGTATGTATTCGAATAAAACTGTGGTTCTCACGGCCGGTGAGAATGGAGAAACCGTGTCAGTGACACTGGTAATACCAGTAAGCGGTTATTATATGCCGGGCATTGGCTTTGTACCAGTGGGCACGTTAATTGTAATTACCATTGTCATTATAATAATCATAATACTGATAATCATTGGATTAATAGAGTATGCTAGGTGGAGGAGAGAAAGACTGGCGAGACTTATAAGACCGCCTGAGTAGGATAAATACGTGGTTACTTAGGATGATTTGCGGCATCATACTGAGCGGCGGTTCATCGCGGAGATTCCAGGCCAGTGGCGAACCATGGGTCGATAAGGCACTGTATAGGGTGAATAATGAACCAATGATCAGGCTTGTCTATAATGCCCTATCGCAGGTCACTGATGGGATCATCATAGCCGTGAATAACATGGATAGGGCACTAAGTTACAAACCCATAATTCCAGGCGCTGACTATGTTATTGATGATGAAAGGCTCACGGGCCCGCTTGCGGGTATTTACTCGGCGCTAAACAAGTGTAGCGAGGATTATGCAGTGGTTGTACCCAACGACATGCCCCACATAACACCCAAAACCCTTGAGCCATTAGTGAATGCATTAATGGGTTTCGACGCAGCAACATACGTATACCCGAATGGGCATCTAGAGAATGCATTAATGGGTGTTAGGAGGACAACAGCCCTTCAATTCATGGATTTACTCATTGAATACGGCAGGACAAAGATCTTTGATTTAGTTAGAGGATTGCCAAGGGTACTGTTCCTAAATCCATTAATTCACGGTATTGAGTTGAGGAGCCTTATTAACGTGAATACACGCAATGATCTAATGGCTAGTTCCATAGTAATTAATGGACAGGTGGTTAAAAACGATGTTTCGGTAATTAGGGAGTACACAATTAATGATGTGGTGAACAAGGACCTTAATAGGGTCATGGGTTCACTCTGGTATACATTAATGACTGGCGATCCCTGGCCCGAGTTCAGGCTATATACCGAGGCAGGGCTTCATTTTCTGGCAGCCCACGTACTCCTTGACTCAATTAATGAGAACGTCAAACAACTTGGTAGGCGTATATTATCATCCTTCGGTGTTGATAAGGCATGAATATAATAATAATGGCTGGTGGCATGGGGAGTAGATTATCAAACCCGAACAAGCCATTAATCGACATCTGCGGTAAACCAATCATTGAACATGTGGCTTCATCAATCAATGGGTTTGGTAGGGTCTATGTGGCGACCACGATAAGGCATGGTGAGGTGGTTAATTGGGCTAGGCAGCATGGCTATGAAATAGCGATAACCAGCGGCAGGGGCTACCCAGAGGATTTGCTGGAGTCCTTGTCAATGGTTAGTACGCCGGTTATCTTTGTTCCGGCCGATATGCCCTTCATAACCAGGGAGTTAATAAGGAGGTTCCTAATGATGGCGGCTTACATAACATCACCAATGATAACATTAATGTACGAGAGAGGTGATTACCAGCACTTCACGGGAATAAGCCTAGTGAGGAAACTGGAATTAATGCATGGGATTATACCATGGGTCTCCCTGGTGATTCCCTGGACGCCGGAGTTACTAAACATAAATACGCAAGAGGACTTGGAACTGGCACGCGAATTATGCAAAACGCACAAATTACTTTAAGTCCTCCATACCTGTAATACGAAACGGTGCCCAAAGAAACCACATGACCAAAAGACCAAAAACAGTCTTTAATCAGTTAAACTCAGCCTAATCCTCTGGCAGGAACCTCCTTATAATGGCGTAGTATAGGGTTATTGTGAATATTGCCGTGAATATGAGCGTTGATAGGAGCATTGTGTATATTGCGATTAGGGGTAGTGGTATGAGCGTGTTTAGTAATTGGGTTATTGGTATGCCCGAGTTACCGCTTAGGAATAGGTATGGGTACCTGGAGCCATCATTAACGTACTCCATGAGTACGAGTATTGCCTCGGCAAGGAAGCCCGTGCCTATGACAGCGGGCCTAACAACCCTACCCTGCATTGCCGCATAGAAGGCATATAGGGCAGTGGCACCTAGGGCTATGGTTAGGGTTATCGCGGTGTAGAAGGCTGGGTAGAATAGCGCCGTGCCTGGGTCGTAACCCAGCAGTGGGCCTGCGATGTTGCTTACTATGTATGGGTCGTACCTCCCAAGCACCGTGAAGTAGTAAGCCCCGGCAATGGCCTGCGGCACAAGCAATACTAACCCAGTGCCTAGGGCGATTCTCATTCCATTAATGTTCATGTTCCTCCTGGTGGCCAGTACTGAGGCGGTTACGAAGGCCCCAATGTCCATGGCACCAATGAGCGTGTGGATAATGAGAGGTGGATATATTGGGTTTGAGAATACGGCCAGTGAATTAGTCATAATGTACTGTGGGTAGTCGAGGCCCGCGAAGAGATACCTGAAGCCCACTGGGACGAGGAGCACGGATATGGCGAGGGGTACGCCGATTAGGCTGTGGGTCCTTGGGTTAACCCTACCCCACAGGTGCCAGTAGATGGCTATGAGTGGTATACTCACTAGGATCCCCACGAGGGCTATGGCTATTGGGTAGAAGTAGGTCCTCGTGAATATGGCGGTCATTGATGGGAAGAGCCCCGCCATAAACACCGTAAGTATCGTACCCCAGACACCACCGAAGAGCTCAGTCACCACCATGAGCCTGAACATGCCCTTGGCCACCGACTCGAGACCTGGGTCCCTGCGTAGGTAGGCCAGGTACCTCGTTACCACGGTAAGTACTGTGGCCCCAATAATCACGTTCACGAATACCAGGTGCATCTCCAGGGCGAAGCCTAGCACGGCGAAGGATAGTAGGGCCAGGTAACTACTCATGACCACTCACCCCAGCCAACTCCCTAACCCTGTCAAGGAGACTTGGCCTAGTGGCTACGTAGTACATTGCCAGGGCCCCAATAACTGCTATGGCAAGTAGTATGGTGATTACGAAGGCCACGAAACCCGGTGTTATGACGTCGCCCGTGACCACCTCGTTCGTGGTTATTAACCCATAGACAGTCCATGGCTGTCTACCAATCTCCCTCGCAGCCCACCCAGCTGTGGCCGCCACCGCAGACAGCACAGCCATTGCCGAGGCTAGGAAGGGCATTACGTTCTCGGCACCTATTAACACGCCAAGTATTTCATTATTTATGAAATCAGTTATTGTTGAGAGGACGGGCACCCTGACGAGGTACGTGAATAGGGCAAGCACCGCGGCCACTGCGAGTAGTATTCCGGCGCCAATCATTGTGTAATAAAACGCGCTGACCAACGGTGCCAACGGCTCTAGGGCTAGTACTGCTGCCTCGCAATTCTGGGCAAGCGTGACGTTGGCCAATGGGCCGAGGTAGCCCAGCATCCCTGGGTCAAGCTCACCGTAGAGCTGGCCGAAGGTGGTGTTGCCCAGCGCCCTGCATTGGCTTAGGTAGTACTGGAACCCGTAGAGTGGGTGGTATGGGTTTCCGTAGGCGAACAGTGCCTCCACGGGGTCGTAGTACTCATACCCATAGACCCCTGGGCCTCCCGTGAGTGTGGTTAGTGCCGTGAACTTGAGCGGTTGGTATGCCACCACGTCATCGCCCATGAAGTGGCCGAGGACTATCGGTTCGATGAGGAGCACCACGGCAAGTATCCAGAGGAGGGGCTTTAGCAACTTGATGTACTTATTATCGTGGGTCCTGAAGAACCTAATCGATATGGCCAGCGCCACCGCCCCAACGCCAATTGCGTAGGCCGCGAATAATGTGTGTAGTGTGGTCACTATGGCGTCTGGGTTGACCATGGGTAACCATGGGTTCGTAAGGTACGTACCCACCAGCGAGGTGAAGTTCATGCTTGTCAGCGCCACGGAGCCAGAGCCACTGATTGTGTAGTGCAGGAGGAGTGCGGCTAGGTTTAGTGTTGCGGTTAGGTTTGCGGCGTCCGGCCCGTAACTCGGTAGGAATGGGTACAGCGCATGTGGTATTCCGCCTAATCCGAAGGGCGTGTTCATCCACGCGTTTGCCGTGAGTATGAAGTACCCGGATAGTGAGCCGAGGAGCCAGGCCGCAATCAGTATGCCCAGTGTGTACCCCGCCCTCCACCTGCCTATGGCTATGATGAAGAGCACCACTAGGACTGCCTCGCCTATGAAGGCTATGGTGGCCTCATAGAGGAGTGGGATGAAGGCTGAGGAGGAGAAGAGCAGTATGCTCGTGGGCCAGATATCCAGTAGGCCGAACTCCACTATCGTGCCTGTGACGGCGCCTAGGGCGAAGTTCACGGCCCAGACCATGGTTAGGGTCTTGGAGTAGTTTAGGAATAATGCGTCGCCTGTCCTGTACCACTTAATGAGCCAGGCGAGCATGGCCAGTGGGAAGCCCAGTGTGAATGATACGAAGACCGCATGTAGGTAAATCCCGAATATCGTCATTATCATGGAATTACTAACGTTTGTAGTATGTACATAGATCTCAACTAATTGATTGGGCATGGAATAGCCCATTAGGGTCAATATATCATTAAACTGCAACTTAATAAAGTGTTGGTGCCGTTTAGTTGTGCAACTAAATAACCGGTACATACTTATGTTAATTGAAGTCAGGGATCTGATTTATTTATAAAGGCAATTACATATAAATGAATACTAGTAATACTAATTATTGAGGAACCCACTATACCCTGGAACCTAACATGACTTAATGCATGGAATCTAAACGATCCAACAACACTGATTCCAGGTTATGCACTTGAACTACGGTGAGTAATAATCACATCAAACTCATTGCAATAAACTTTTATTTAGCCTAGGAGAAGTACTAATGGATGTCTTTTCGTGATGAGTTTTTGCGTT
Organism: Vulcanisaeta souniana JCM 11219; assembly: GCF_026000775.1. Taxonomy (GTDB): domain Archaea; phylum Thermoproteota; class Thermoprotei; order Thermoproteales; family Thermocladiaceae; genus Vulcanisaeta; species Vulcanisaeta souniana. Next base: position 1,084,112 of record NZ_AP026830.1, read on the forward strand.
TGTTGAGGGAGGATGAGGAGTTTAGGCTGGCCGTGATGGGTCTACTTGGTATTGTTGACATTCAATCATCACTAAGGCAGTTGGTGAGTGCCGTTAATGATTTGATTAGGACTGTTCAGAGGCTTGTGGAGGGTCAGGAGAGGCTTTGGGATGGTCAAAATAAACTATGGGAGGAGAATAGGAAAATGTGGGAGGCCATTAAGGCATTGCAGGAGGGGCAGAACGCCCTAAGAACAGACGTGAATAGGCTCTGGGAGAATCAAAACAAACTCTGGGAAACCGTCAAGGCATTGCAGGAGGGTCAAAACGCCCTCAGAGCCGACGTAAACAAACTATGGGAGGAGAACAAGAAAATCAATGAAAACATAGAAAAACTATGGCAAGAAAACAACAAAATGTGGAAAGAAATAAGGAGCATTAGGATTGAGCTTTCTGGTGTTTCTAGGACTGTTGGTGCTTTGGTTGAGCGTGATGTTAGGCACTACCTGCCTAGTTGGGTTAGGGAGAGGTTTGGTGTCAATGTTGATAGGCTTAGGAGGGCTAGGATTGAGGGCATTGGTGAGTTTGATGGTTATGCGGAGGTTGATAATAAGGTGGTGGCCGTTGAGATTAAGGCAACACTTAGGCTTAGGGATGTCGAGGACTTTGTGGATAAGGTGAGTAGGTTAAGGAGTGCTAAGGTTGGTAGGGAGGTTATCGCCGTCGTAGCCTATGCTAATGAGACCAGAGACACGGGCAAGGCCGTAGAGCTTGCGAGGACCAATGGCATTAAGGTTGTTAAGCACCATGGCGAGGATGACTTCGAGGAGCTCACCTAGCCACTAACTACCTAGTGAGTTCATGAATTACTCAATGAGCAGTAAGTCAACTCTTACCCGGCTTTACGCCGTACTTAACCCCGTAATCCTTAACCAACCCAACTTAACCACCTCTTGATACCCAGTCACGTTTCTCAGGCAATGCCTTAACGATCTCATCAACGGAGCTCACTACTGGCTACATAACTCCTTTTCTAAACCTCCTCGTAAATGGTCCTCAGCGGTTTAAATGAAATAACCATTAAAACCCAGGGAAGCTAAAGGATCTTCCTAACCAACTCAGCAAGCTTATCAACAAACTTATCGAAGGTTATGTCCCTAACCCTATCCAGGCTCCTCATAGAGTAATTACTCCACGCCCTTGAATCCGTCATGAGCTTAGCCAGGGCATCGACTGCCTCATCAACGCCCTCATAGCCAAGCCCAACCTCACCATTAAGGGCCAGGTCACTCCACGCACCACCACTCTTATGAACAACCACAGGCAAGCCCCTCGCCATAGCCTCCGCAACGGCAATACCCCAGTGTTCATTAATAGTTGCATGAAGGAAGACCCTTGATTCATCGAGTAAATTAATCATTTCCTGTCTCGGCACATTCTTCATAAGTATTACATTCGCATTGAGAATATGCGAAGCACTCGTTCCAACCCTTAAGCCGCTCCTTAACGCTGTCTTTACTAAGTAGTTATAGTAGGATTCAGATGTGCTTGTTCCAGCGCTACCCATTATTACTACCCTAGCCTGGGGAACTTCCTTAATTAACTTAGGTACTATATTCTCTAAAACCCAGTGGTAACGTTTCTCCTCGGCGTACCTACCTACCATGACTACGTAGGGTCTTCGCTCGTTAAAGGACTTGTTATTACTCGTTATGGGTGAGTTGGGTGGTAATGGCGGGTTAAGGACTATGGGGTCCTCATTAAATGCCATCCTTATTATTGACGCGGTCCAATGAGAATTTGTGAGAACAGCTGTGGAGACCTGAAATGGGTTTTCCCTGGCGAATTTATCAAATAACTTTGAGTATAGCCATGCATATACATTTAATGGAAATCTTGTATACCTCTCGGCCATATACTGATCCTCAGTATAGTAATAGCCGAGACTTGCGTATTTCCGTCTAAAGGACAGGTCAAGTGGAAAATGAATATATTCGAATAATTTAATGTTCTTTCTCCTTAAATCATTTATTAATGGTTTATAAGTTGGTGAGTCAATAAAGATAATCCCTGGGCTATAACGCCTTAAGGCAATCTTAACGGGATACCAAACCAACAACCTCATGTACAATCCAAAGGACCTCAACTTAATGCCCATCGAGATGCGGGGATAACTAGAGATATCAATACCAAACCAATCAAGGTACTTCCTCGGCTCGAAGTCCGATAATGACGTGAGCACAGGTTGATACCCAGACCTGGCCATGGCATGGGCTATCGATGCCATCACCAATTCCCCTCCACCGGGCCTATCCCAGAAGTGATGCGCAATTACTGAATGCATATTCCTTAATCTATTTAAATTCGCGGGACTTGATTTTAAATGCATAATGTGCCATGACATAACAATAGGCGTTTTGGGGAAAAACAGCGCGTGGATTCTCAAGTATAGCATGCAGTCGCTAAGGAAGGCCGTCCAAGTTATACGTAATAGTGGTATTAACGCCGAGGTTATATACGTGGATGGCGGCTCAACGGATAATTCAAAGGAATTGGTTAGGGATGCGTTAGGTAATGGGGTGAGGATAATCGATGCGCCCGGATCAAATATACCTGAGGCACGTAATATAGTGATTAGGGAGGCGTCAGGTGATTGCATAGTGTATTGGGATAGCGACATAGTGGCGCCTCCATACATATTAACGATGCTGATAAATACAAATAAACCGATAGTATCTACGGTTCGTAGGGACGTTTATGTAAGGTCGGACGACGAAATACAGGGGATATTAACGAAGGTGATGGACCTAAGGCCTAGGGAACTCATCATGAGGGAGGTCCCATACACTGTGTTTGGCGTGAATTTATTTAAGAAGGAGGTTTTTGAGAAGGTAGGGCTATTTGATAATAGATTAACACAAGCTGAGGATAGGGATTTCGGAATTAGGGCCTTATGCCACGGCTATAAATCATACTTAATAGAGAATGAGATTGTCTATGACATTAATAGGAGGTTTAAGAGCGAGATTCCTATAATAACATCACTGAGACAGTATATGAGGGGTATTCATAAGAAGGCTGCAATATATGCATACACTGGGTCAATAAGACAAAAAGGCTTAAGTGGGGCATTCATAGCCTTACACGCAATTACAATAGCTTCACTCTTCTTACTACCACCATTATCAGCAGTTGAGTTTTTACCATTGGTATACCAGATATTTAAGTATGGACCACGTAAGGGTGTTGAGATGTGGGTCAAGTCCCTGGTATTTTACACAATGCTTGGGTTCGCATATCCAGTGGTTAAGCTCAGTAATATATGTAATATACTAAGTAATTGGTGATTAGTATGGATAATTACAATGAGACAATAGCGTATATAACCGGCTTCAACATAAAATTCTACCCTAGACCACTATTCGTAAAACGCGCATTGAGTGGGTTAGTTAATATATACAGGCTTAGGACATTCATAGGATATTTCCGAAGTGGAAGTAAGTCGCTAAGTGATACTGCCAAGGCGCAGGTAGCTATAGGGAAAAGGGACATAAATACTTTGCTGCCAAGGATCCACGATTGCCCGAGGATAGATAAGACCGATATAATGTCTGCGCTGCTTGTCGAGACGCTGTATGTGCCGTTCTTTAGAAAAATACGTGAAAAGACAATAATAACGTTAAATACCGTGAGTGCACTCGCAGCCATGAGTATTGGCAAAAGAGTCGTTATCGATTTAATGGATTTGTGGTCATGCGATCCTGGAAAGTTACGCTTAAATGCCTTCGATTATCACGTGCTTAAAAAGGCGTGGCAAGTATGGGCCTGGTCGAAGGCAATAATGGCGTTACTTAAGAGAATCGGAATAAGTAATGTGAAGTATGTGCCATTCGGCATAGACTTAGGTCAATTCGATCCGATGAGGGTATCGACGAGCATATTCTTTGAGAGGTATAGGGATCTTGAGGGTAAGGTGCTCATTGGCTATAGTGGTGGTATGTGGTTTGTGAATGGCAAAGAGAGGATTGGCGTTGAGAAGATAATACGCGCATTCAAGTTAATTGAGGATAGGGTTAAGGGCGATGCTGTTCTTGTTATGCAGACATCGAGGTCTGTGATACCAATAATTAAGAAGTACGGCATTAAGAACTACGTATACATAAGCCAAACAAGACTGAGCAATGACCCGTTCAGGCTATCGTTGCTGCGCGCAATGGATATTAAGGTGTTAACCGCCACGAAGTACTTACCAGTGTACTTATCGGAGAGAACCACGATGTTCCAATACATGGCCGGTGGAGGAGCAATAATAGCTGAGAAAACACCAGGCGCATTAGGCGTCTTAAAGCACATGTATAATGCATATGTGGTAAATCTAGACGACATAAACGCAATGGCACAAGCAATGCTAGAACTAATAAATAACAGAAAGTTAATAAATAAACTAGGCACTAATGCAAGGAGGGACATAGAGACAGAATACAATTGGCACGTAATATCCCATAATATACGGAGTTACTTAGGGCTTTAAGGACATCCTCTTTATGATATCCTCGTAGATCTTATCCGTGTTCCAGTATCTCCAACAACCCCACCTGCCTATTAAGGTTATTCCCTGCTCCTTCACCCAACTAATGACCTCATCCCTGGCCCTATTTGACTCAATAGTGTGCACTGGATAACCATACTCATGAAGCCAATATTTAGTAAAAAGAACATCACCTTCATTAACAACGCCCAGCCTTACTAAATCCCTGAGAGCCTTGTTCATCAGATCTTCCTCATTAACTGTTTCCCATCTGGGTATTGTAATTTCAAGGAGCAATGAGGACCTACCCCTCGGCGCGTTATGCGGACTGTAGTTGGAGATCCAGGCATACCTATGGAAAACCACATCATCACTAGGCACATAAACCCAATGCTGATTCGGCGCCGGTTTATTAAGGGCTACGCCAATCACGAAAACCCTATTATAATCCAGTCTCCTTGATGATCTGATCACAGACTCAGGCGCATCCATGTATGTAACAAGCTCATTAAGTGGAATTGAACTAACAATACTTCTAGCCTTAATCTTGCCATTTATGACCCACTCGTCACCGACTCTTCTAATGCTCTCAATGACATAACCACTTAAGAATTTAACGCCAAGTGATTGAATTTCCCTAGCTATGCCATTGTACAGAGACTGAATGCCGCCAATGCTTGGGTAATAAAACACTGCCTGCTCACTATAGCCAATAGTAATTATTCCCATTGCCGACTTAACCACATCTCTCCAGTTAGGTATTGGAAGCCTACCTGGTGTATAAACCCAATCAACATCAATCTCTCCCAAGTCCCTCTTCCAAACCTTCCTATTATAGGGAACCAAGTACTTTTCAGCAATCCACTTACCGAAGAATCCGTGTATCCACTCGTTGAGGTTCCTAGGTTTCCAATCGGCCATGCGACTTATCTGAGCCTCTAAGAAGGTTATCAACGCCTCGACTCTATCCTCAAGCGGAAGCGCGTACAGCCCATTCTCCAGCGGATATAGGACTAGGGCATTGCCAATCCTAATGAAAGACCTTCTTTCATGCTTGACGAAGCCGTTATTGAGAAAATTCAACATCTTTGAGAGAATCTCCCTATTGCTTGAGAATATTACGTGACTACCGCCAATATCAAAGGTGAATCCATTAACGATCTCACTCCTTAACAATCCGCCTAACCGAGTTAACTTATCAATCACGAGAACATCAGTGCCAGGGAATCTTTGTCTCAACTCAAGGGCATAAACCAAACCAGCCCAACCACCACCCAAAATAACAATAGAGAACATACAATCACAATATCATAACTAAATAAATAAATATAAGCAGTATGCTTAAGCTTGCTCTGATGGTTAGCGTTTGTTTTGTGACTTTTACTAGGAATTCTGGTTGTTGGTTAAGGGGTTTGCTTGATAATGTTGTTGATATTGTCGATGAAGTTGTGGTTGTTGATGGTTACTCAAGTGATGACACTGTGGAGATCGCCAAGTCCTACGGCGCTAGGGTGTTTCAAAGGAAACCGAGGGGTTACGTAGAGCCCGATAGGATGTTCGCAATAAGACAATGCAACAATGATTGGGTACTCTACTTAGATACTGACGAAAGACTTAACACGAGGCTCAGGAGGGATTTGAAAGAGATAATTGATAAAGCCATAAAGAATAATTACTCGGCAGTAATGATAAATAGGTACAATTACCACATTAAATCAGGGAATTTCATATTCGATGCCGGATTCCCAGACCCACAAATCCGGATATTCAATAAATACAGAGTTGAATATAAAGGCATAATTCATGAATTTCCAAAAGTTCATGGAAGGATAATGAAACTAGCGCCAGAATACGCTATAATACACCTAGTGAATGACTTAACACCATTAAATAAAAAAGATGTGATATACGCTTATGTGGAGAGACTGGATCACACATATAAAAGATCAAGACTTTACTCGGCATTCACCCACTTAAAGCCATTCACAATATTAAGTGCATGGGTAATACTTTATGGTTACTTCACCGTGAGGCAATTAATGGCGAGAAAGCCTGTAAATATAGTAGGCCTTATGAACAATCTACGTGTAGCCCTTTACAAACACCTGGCACTACTACTAATAGTAACGCGTGGAAGGAAGCTTGATAGAATAGCAAATGCAATAAACGAACACGGATTAATAAAACTACTAGAACACAGCGAAATAACGTAATCATTTAAAGCGTTATTATTTTAAAACATGTATTAGCATCACACCTCGGGTTAGGGCGTCTGTGGTTTGGCTTAATTATAATAGTATGGGGTTTATTGATGTGGCTTTGAGGAGTCTTGGGTCTTTTCTAAACCTTGATTTTGATGGTTATGAGTTGGTTGTTGATAATGCCTCGAGTGACGGTAGTTTTGAGCGTATTAAGAAATTCATTGAGGAGAAGAGGCCGGGTGGTGTTAGGGTGAAGGTAGTACGCAATGAGAGGAACCTCGGGTATGCCGGCGGCATGAACGTTGGCTGGGAAGCCAGGGACCCAGACTCGAAGTACGTAGCCTTTGTGAACAACGACCTAATACCAACACCACAATCACTAACCAAACTAATCGAGTACATGGAGGGAGACGAGAAGATAGCAGCAACAAACGGACTAATAAAATACCCAGACGGGAAGACCATTTATGCGGCTGGTTGGGCTGTTGATGATATATTAACTGGCATTGGTGTATGTAATGGACGGGGGTTAGCTGATTGTTCCACTGTTGATAAGCCTCATCTCGTCACTTACGCCGATGGTTCTTACATGGTTGTTAGGGTCAGCGCCATTAAGGCGGTCGGTTTTGATGGTAAGCCCTTTATTAATGAGACGTTCTTATACGCTGATGATGCATTGCTAGGCATTAGGTTGTGGAACCTTGGATACTCCTCATACTATGTACCTGTCGAAGCCGGCATTCACCACGCATCATTGACCACGAAGAGCACGGGCTTTATTAGGTATTACCCAATTAGGGCTAAGTTTATCATGTATGCCATGATTAGGACCTCGCATAATAATGTGCTACCCATTTACCATGCTAGGATTAAGTGGTCCTCCTGGCTCCTATGTAATGCAGGCCTTGGTCAATACTGTACGATGTATAAAGCCGTTACTGATGGCTGGGAATTAGGGATGAGGTTCAGGAATAGATATGGATTCCTCGACTTGAACAAAGCGCCGCATATTAAGTTACCAACCTATGTAGTGATGGCTCATGTATTCTTCCCAATAAGGTCAACATTCCTAAGGAATAGATTTGTAACCCACGATGATTTAATGCTTGATGAGTTAGGTTAGTGCGTCTTTCCAAAGGGGTTTAGTTTTTATGGGGGTTTCCTTGGTTTAGGTTGTTATGTCCGTGTTCCCATTTGGCAGTGTTGTTGAGGTTAAGCCTGTACTCGTTGGTGTTGCTAATTATGCGGTTTGGGGCTCTGTTTTTAGGGATTTTGATGGTTCAATTGGTTTGTATGCCTCTGTTTGTGGTGGTCCTCGGGATTGTTCCATTGTTTTTTATAGGTCGCTTGATGGTTTTTCGTTTAAGGAGGTCGGGACAGTCATTGATGATGGGTTAACCGCGGCGCCCTTTAGGTTTGGTGACTCGTACTACCTCGTCTATGTGGATAGGAAGAGGGGTAATAGGGTTAGGCTCGCCGTTTCGAGGACCCCGGACTCCGGCTTTAGGGATGAGGCGATAATCGCAACGCCTCAGGTCTTTGGTAACGCGACCGAGGTTGACCTTGGGTGTAACGTGTACATGAGGGGCCCCATGGTTGACTTGGTGGTGAGTAACATACTGCCATACCCAAGGAGCCTATACCTACTTAGGTTCTCCATTAGTGGTAACTTCATAACCGTGAAGTCCCTGGTCAATGGGTTCGGCGTCCCAGGTCCCTGGCACAGCCTGCATAATGCCTCCGTGTATAGGGTTGGCGATTCGTACTACCTATTGTCAGCATCCAATGACTACTCGCAGAAGCCGTATAGGGGCTACATAGTTGCCTTCGTCATGGATTACCCATACAATATCGGTGATTCGCTCAGGTACGTACTCATTGACGCAACCCAACTATCCAAGTTATTCATTGGTAGGGAGACCGTGCTTGGTGCCGACACGCCATCGCTACTAATGAGGAATGACGACGCCCTATTATATCTAAGCGTCGTGGATAGGGGCGGTGGTCCCTGGAACCTATATGTGGTTAAGTATAAAAGTGAGCGTTATGCATTCTAGAGCTGAGAGGAATGCGTAGTGCCAGGGTATTGATTACAGGCATTGGTGGTATTGGCGGTGTTAACTTCGTCAATGCCCTAAGACTCGCAGAGAGGCAGGTTGACTTAAGGCTGTACCTAGTGGGTACTGACCATAACCCATACTACATACACTTCGCCAATGTCGATGCCAGGTACAGGACGCCGCGGCATGATGACCCAACCTTCCTAAGCACCCTACTCGACATAATTAAGAGGCACGGCATTGAGTTCCTCCACCCACACCCAAGCGTTGATGCTAACGTGGTGGCGAGCAATAGGGGTTTGTTCGATTCCATCAATGTGAGGGCGTACCTACCAAGCCCGGAGTCCATAGCCCCCGACAAGGCGTTGATCGCCGATAAGATGATTAAGGCTGGGGTGCCCGCGCCGAGGACCATGAGTATTAAGGTCCTTGATGATATCGATGAGGCGTTCTCTAGGCTGGGAAGCCCACTGTGGATAAGGGCTAGGCGTGGTGCGGGTGGTAGGCTTAGTCTCAGGGTTAATAACCCTGAGGAGGCGAAGCTCTGGGTTAGGTTGAACGTGCTCCAGAGCAGGGCATCCATTGAGGATTTCATAATCCAGGAGTACCTACCGGGTAGGGACGTGGCCTTCGACTCACTGTGGTACAGGGGCAGGTTGATTACGTCCTACGCCAGGGAACGCATCGAGTACCCATTCAAGCATATATCGCTGTCTGGGATAACGGGCACACCCTCGGTGGCTAGGACAATAAGCGATGAGGAGGTCAATAAGGTGGGTGTGAGAGCGGTACTGGCGCTTGACCCTGAACCCCATGGCTTCTACTCAGTTGATCTTAAGGAGGACCTCAATGGTAGGTTTAGGGTTACCGAGGTTGACGGTAAGTGGCACACAACGGCACCGCTCTGGGGCCTCTCAATGGCAAGGGCTTACCAAGACCCAAGATACAATCTGGCGTATGTCTACCTGGCTCTTGGCATGTGGGATGAACTGCCCTGGGATCTGCCTCAGTATGACCTATTCCCAAGCGATCACTACCTAATTAGGCAGATGGACAGTGGCGTATTACTAATGCGTGGAAGGGATGGTAACCTATGGAGGATACTATAACCAACTACGCATTGGTCCTCGACTTTGACGGTGTAATAACCAGGCTAAACATTGATTGGAAATCACTGAGGGAGGAACTCAGTAAGTACCTGGGCATTAGGGTCGTGAGCATAAACAAACTCTTTGAGGAGACCTACGGAACGCAAACCTTCTGGTTGGCGCATGAATTCGTGGAGAGGCACGAACTAGAGGCTGTAGAAACAAGCGAGCTGAATAATGGAATTAGGGAAGTGGTTACGTACTTCCCAGGCATTAAGTACATAGCAACGCTGCAGTCCGAGAGAGCAGTAATGAAGTTCCTGGAGAGGTATGAACTACTGAACACCTTTAGGGAGGTTCTTGGCAGACCAAGGTTTGCAAGTAAAGAGCAGGAACTTAAGTACATAATAAACACGGTGAGCCCAGGTAGGGTGATATTCATAGATGATTCACGGCAAAACATAGAAACCTGCAGAGGGCTTGGAATTAAGTACTGCATTCACATGAGAAATTACCCGGGGGTCGAGCACATCATTAAGTTATTAAGGGAAATACTGCATTAAGGGCAGATCGTGGTTTTACCTCAAGCCCTGCTTTAATCTAGAAAGTAGGGCGTTGAGGCTTCGCCCTATGTACATTGGGTGTTGGGTGACCATGCGTAAGGGTTAATAGGTTGTGTCTGGTGGTTTGGGTGGCTTTATATGAGTACTGTGGTTGTTGATGTGCCGAGGACGCTTTATGAGGAGGCTGTGAGGAGGGGTCTCAATGTTGAGGAGTTGTTAATAACAACGTTGATTAAGGTGTTGAACCTGGACCCTGAGGTGGCTGTTAGGGCTAGGCTTGAGTTGGCGGTTAAGTACCTGAACGAGGGTAGGGATTTAATAGATAAGGACCCCGTGCAGGCCAGCGAGGAGCTCTATAAGGCGGCTGAGGAGGTTGTTAAGGCCTTGGCTATGCATTACGACTTGAGGGACGTGTTGGCAAGGGTTGAGGGTAGGGGTAGGTGGACAGTCACTGACTTGGCTAGGGCTGTGGCGTCGATAGCCGATAGGTTGGGTAAGTGGTTTGAGGGAGCTTGGGATGCCGCGAATTACCTACACGTCTGGGGGTTTCATGAGGCAAAGCTGGACAGTGAGTTGGTTAGGAGGAGATTGCCGGACATAGAGAGGATGGTTCAGGAGGCCCAGAAGGTAGTAATTAACGAGGGACGGGCCTGACCTTTAATTAATTAAACGTAGGTTCATTACATATTGGGAAGGCGGTCCTCAATAAGTATTTAAGGGAGGAAATACAGTAAGTAAGTCGTGGATGCGGAAGTCCTTGAAAGGCCCTTGCCTAGGCCGACTGCGGAGGATTACATCAATGCGAGGATTTTGGAGTCGTTAATCGAGGCTAGGCTCTCCCTCGAGTTTCTGGGTAGGGGTTTGGTTAGGAATTCTGCCGGCAAGGCCTTTCAGGCATGGAGGGCGTTTTTAGCCGCGTTACTGAGGCTTGAACTTAACAAATTACTCCAAGCGGTTAAGACCGATGAGGAGAGGCGATGGCTCATGGAGAGGGCAGTCCCTAGGGTACCAACCACGAGGATGAAGGCACTATCACAAATGCTCGAGAAAGTTGGTTATGGAGTGTTATCTGCATGGACCGACAAGGCACTGAACCTACACGACTACCAATACAACGGGCCAGACCCAGACATGGCAATGAGCAAGTACAGGAATAGGGGTGAGGCCGCGGTAGATGTGAAACTGCTCATAGGGGAGTTAATTAGGCGCATTGAGGAGTTAAAGGCAAGGGTAAAATGGACCGATGAGCTCGAGAACGCATTGATGGAGCTAAAGAGAGAACTTGGATCTTAGGAAATGCGTTAATGAAGCGATAAGCACCAGACCTGCTGTATAGTTCAGTATGAACCTGGCCTTACTAACCCTACGCCTGCCGTAAATACCTTTTGCCATAGTAATTAAGGTAGAGGGTCAAAAATATAACACGCCTAACCCAACCACGAACAGGCAAGACACCCAATACAAGGCATTGAGGAGACACAAAGAAAGGCGCTCAACGACGAGACATAGGCGAGGGCCGGGTAACGATGGGTGGTTTTCCAACCCCATCACGTTTAGAAATTTCTAAACGCAAACCAAAACATAGATAATGACGTAGACCGTCAACGCGTTGGTTGCTGATTGTTGTATTGCGTGGGTTGGGGTTTGTCAGGCGCCTAGGCCGTGATGCCTAATAGCCTGAGTGTTGTGGCTAGGGCTTCCCTGTGTATGGGTGTTTGCCATGCGTAGAACCTTCCCACTCCGATTTCCTGGTTTGGGTTGATGGGACTTCCCGACAGTGTTGCCCAGTCCTTGTATATTATGTAGTTCTCCCTAATCAGTAGTTCCCTGAGTTCCGTGGTCCCTGGGTCTCCGTAGAATGTGTCCACGTCGTTGATGGCCATCCTCAATGGGTTTACTAAGCCCCTTGCCTTGATCGTGTCCATTAATAGCACGGCGCGCCTCACGTAGTCGTTGAGCATGGCCCTCAAATCCCAGTTATACCTATTGGCTAGTTCCATGGCCTTGCCTGGGTTACCTCCCAGGAGTCTCCAGGCCTCCTCAACGTCGAAGCCTCTCGGTGGGTTTAAGGCGTTGAGTAGTTCCATGAAGGGCTCCCTATCGAGGTTCCACAGGAGGGCTGCGTGGCCATGCCTATGCCTAGTCACTGAGCCTAGGCTCTCGCCCTCTGAGGTCGCGACCACGAAGTTTATCGCCCTGGGCCCATACTCACTGCTTAGCTTATTCATTAACTCGAAGAGCCACTTAACGTACCACTCAACCCTGTCCATGCCGACGGCCCTAACCACGTCATCCACAACCACCAGTACGTAATTACCCCTAAGCCTCTGCCTACCCACGGCCCTCTCCAGCACGTCAGCTATGGCCCTGGCCAGTGAGGGCCCAACACCAAGCACCCCATTGATTACGTCCCTAATTGCATCAATCATTAATGACAGGCCCGGCGGCGTAAGCACTGCCTTCTCAATCGAACCCATCTCCAAGGCATCGATGTACACCGCAACGGCGTCACCCCCAAAGTACTCCCTGAACCTCCTCACGAATTCCTTGAGGAGCCTCGTCTTACCGCAACCCTCCGGTCCATAGACGTAGAGTGGCACGTACCTAAACCTGGAAACCCAACCCCTCAACCAACCCAGCTCCGAAACCCTATCAACGAAGAGAGGCTCCATTAAGCAATGAAGACAATAACCAACTTTTAAAAGCACTGCCATGCCACGCTGTAGCCTTTATTGATGGGCTCCTTGACAATGCGGTAGGGTATTTATAAGTCCTGCATTAGTTTCAGTGGGATTCATGAAGAGGGTTAAACTCAGCTTTGCTGGTTTGCAGGTGGAATTCGTTGATAGGGACCTCGCCCTTAAACTCATTGAGGAATGGGCTGGGAGAGGTACTGGGCTTCCGAGGGTCATTTATGGTCCTGAGGGTTGTGGTAAGACTGCCTGGCTAATGCAGTCTGTGGTGTTACTTAGGGAGCTTGGTTTTGAGGTTATTTACGTTAATCCTGTCAATAGATTTGCCATTGCCGAGATAGGGGTTGCCAGTCTTAGGGATGAGTTCTTTAGGCTTGTTAGGGAGGCGATTAGCCAAAGTGCGTTGGCTAGAATTGCCTGGATAGCCTATAACGTGGCTTATGACGTGATCAAGGCAACGAGAGGAAGAATAGCCGTAATCGTCGATGACGCGTTTCAGGTAATCGGTATTAAAGAGTCCGCATTGTATGTGAAAGCTCTGCTCAACCTCATTGAGTATCCTCCAGAGCACTACGAGAAAATAGTCACGATAGCCGCAACCAGCGAGGGCGTCAGCTTGAGGGAGATTGGTAGGCACTCGTGGTCTGACACGGCGCCCATCTGGAACATGGCGAGGGAAGGCTTCAGGCAATTATACGATCAATTACCAGGTAACAAGCCACCATTCGAGGAGGTCTGGAGACTGACGGGTGGAAACCCAAGAATACTCGAGAGGCTTTACATGAGGAATTGGGGTACGAACGAGGTCATAAACAGCCTCATCAAGGAGAAGGGGCTATCACCCGACTTCGTTAGGAGGTGGGCGAGCCACCTTAGGGAGGCTGTCAATGATCCGGATTACCTGTGGTTCAACGCACCCGGGGAATTGATCAATGAGTTGGTCGAAAGAAACCTCATCATCCACTTCCTACCCAAGAGAAGCCCAAACCAATGGATAGACCAACCACCACCAGAAAAGGATGAGAAACTCGGAATCGGCAAGTACGTAGCCTGGCAAACACCAATACACAGAGAAACCGTGAGAAAGGCACTGGAGGAATCTACGTAAACACCAAACCAACAACCAGCGGCATGCCACGTATGCATGGCCATGCCCGCCACGTTTAGAAATTTCTAAACACAAACCAAAACACAAATAACTACATGACCCACCACCCTAGCCCCTACCCGACCCTACCAAGAGGCGCGCTTGCCACTTAGGGATTAGCCCCTAAGTCGTAGTCCCTGGTGGTTGACTTGATTAGGGGCTCATGTGCCTTTCCAAGTGGTTTAGGTACTCATTGATGTTCAGGAGTTCTAGGTACCTCCTCCATAGGTAGTTCATGGCCTCCTCCTCATCGCCGTGGATTACCACGCCATCATTAATTACGGAGTATAGGATCCCGGCGCCGGCGCTCTCCAGGTGGACCACGTCTATTAGGTCCTCATTCACGCCCAGGGTCTCGGCAATATCCACTATTAACTCGCCGAGCTCGATTGCGCTTCTGAGATCTGCGGAAATGGCGATGTCGTAGTCCCTACCAACCCCTGCCCTGGCCCTCGAACCGAAGAGTAGGGCGAACCTCACGCCATGCCTCTCGAAAACGGGCTTCAACCTAGCCCTCAACTCCTCAATGTCCATCTGCCCTGAGTCTCCAGTGCCGCTTATGAAGTTCCTGAGCCTCTCGATTATTAAGGGTAGCCTTTCCTCCATATCCCTAAAGGCCTCTTCCTCAAGTTCCCTATTAATCTCGGCATACCCATGAACTAGCACATTCCTAAAACCGGCGAGCCCCCTAAGGAATTTCCTAAGATCCTCGTCTAGGCCTAACTTATTAGATAGGTAATCAGCAATGTCTCTGTACGTCTCGGGTTTCCTGTCCCTGAGTTCGACAGCCAGCATCGCGCCTAAATCCAACAGGGCCTGTATTGTTAATTGGGTTAGCCTCTCAACCGCGTAAATACTCCCACCACCCCTGCGCATAGCCCTGAATTCATCGAAGTACCTACTCAGTGAGTCGAGGATTCTCCTCAGCCTCATGACCATCATGCCTGCCGTCTCGTTAGTTCCTCGGGATAGACAATCCTTATTCCTAGGGAGTTGGCGAGTTCGGTCACTGCCTTCTCATCCCTCTCCCCAATGAAGTAGGTCACTAGGTACCTGGCGTCGAGCCTCCTGCCAGTGACCCTCTCGTAGAGTTCAATAATGCGTTTAAACACCACGACATCACCCCTACTCACTGAGGACTTGATCTCCACGGCTAAGGCCTTGTCATCCTTGACCACCACGTCCAGGTCCACGACGCTTGAGT
This sequence comes from Vulcanisaeta souniana JCM 11219, assembly GCF_026000775.1. GTDB lineage: Archaea > Thermoproteota > Thermoprotei > Thermoproteales > Thermocladiaceae > Vulcanisaeta > Vulcanisaeta souniana. Next base: position 1,099,575 of record NZ_AP026830.1, read on the forward strand.
AGCCAAAGACGTAGCCCTCAGAGTCATTATAACTCCACTTCTCAACCCTATAACCAGCACCACTGAGCAGCTCCTCGACAGTCCTCCTAAACGCATCCTCACTAAGCACGCCCCACCTGGCGCCAATAGCCGACAACTTCCTATCAAGCCTATCATACCTCTCCCACAGCCTGTCCTGACCCTCACGCAACCTAGTCTCCTCCTCCCTCAAGGCCTTAATTTCCTGCCAAATCCTATTATTCTCCTCGAGAAGTTTGTTTTGCACCTCCCTCAGTGCACTAATTTCCTGCCATATCTTCTCTATGTTCTCGTTTATTTTCCTTATCTCCTGCCATATCTTGTTGTTTTCCTCCCACAGCTTATTTACGTCGGTTCTTAAACCCTCATAACCCTCACGCAGAGCCTTAATCTCTTGCCAAATCTTATTATTCTCCTCAAGGAGTTTATTCTGCGCCTCCCTCAATGCCCTGACCTCCTGCCACAATTTATTGTTCTCCTCCCATAGTTTATTGACGTCCACCCTCACCGCCTCATAACCCTCCCTAAGCGCCTTAACCTCCTCCCAAAGTTTTTCCTGACTCTCACGTAGGGCCTTCACCTCCTGCCACAACCTATTATTCTCCTCAAGCAACTTACTCTCCACCTCCTTAAGCGCATTGACCTCCCTCCAAATCCTCTCCTGCTCGTCAGCCAGCCTCTTGATTTCCTGCAGTAGGCCTGCCTGGTTCTCAGTCAGCTTCCTTATCTCAGCCAACACGTTGTTTTGGCCCTCCTGTAGCGCCTTGACCTGCTCCTGAAGACTCTTCACCTCCTGCCAGAGCCTTCCCTGGGACTCCAGGGACTGCCTGAGTAGGTCGAGTATCTTCCCCTCACCATCAATCAACTGCTTGACCGCGTCCCAGGTAACCCTCTGCACGTCGGCCAACTGCCTAATGGTGTTGCCCAGCTCCTCTTGTCCCTTGGCCAAGCGCTCAACCATGTCAATGGTCCTGCTCAGGGTTTCCGCTAGGTCCATGATCATCTCATTGATTTTAGCCAGCATGTCAGTGACCTTACCAAGCATCTCCGTTAACCTGGCCTCACCCTCGGCAACACCCTGCAATGCATTCACCGATTTTGACTGAGCCTCAGTGAGCCTATTAACGGCGCTTATTAACTGCCTAAGGGAGGACTGAATGTCAGTAATACCCAGTAGGCCCATCACGGCTAGCCTGAACTCCTCATCCTCCCTAAGAAGCCTAAGCAACTCATCCTTACTAACCCTATTAGCCTGCCCACCCACTGTTTTACTAATTCATGGAGTTAAATATAAGGTTGTTGGATCGGGCGAGGAGGAAGGAAGAGGAGGGAAAGGATTTGAGGGAAAAATTTTGAGGTTTTAAAGGCGATTTATGTATTTAGGGCGATTACTTCGGCGGGCCCAATAGACCAGCTAACCTCTTCCTCCTCCAGTTGCTGTACTCAATCAGCAGTATCACTATCAGTATCACCACTATTATTATCACAACAGCCAGCAGTATGAATGTACTCGTCGGCACAAAGCCAACACCGGGTATGTAGTAACCACTCACCGGTATCGTCAGTGTCTGCGTCATTGTCTGCCCAGCCTGACTACTCGACAAAGTCACCGTGGTGCTAGCGCTCTTTCCATAGCTATAACCAGTCACTGTACACGTTATTGAACCGCTGCTCGGTATTGGAACTGTCACTGTCTGCGAACCAACACCGCTGGCCACTGGCACAGCACCGCTTGGTGTCTGGCATGTGACATTCACAGTAGCCTCATTCGTCAATGGAGCACCACTGGCACTCACTGGGGTAACTGTTAACTCAACAGCCGGTACTGACACCTGTATTGGCGTCGTTGCGTTACTGCTTGTTACGTAGTAGGTGTAGGTGTAGCCCAGTGGTATGCCCTTCCACGACTGCACTGACACAGTTACCTGGGCCGCAAACGGTGATATTGGTACCACGAATGTGCTGGTTGATACTTGGCCTTGGGCATTCGTTGTTGCGGTCGTGGATGGAATTGCTGTGGCTGTCGTGCACGTGCTTGGTGATGGCACTAGCGGCGATACTGTGTATGTATAGCCAACAATTGTTAATGCTGGTGACACACTGGATATGGTCACTGGGCACTCTGGTTCGGATACACTGTAGCTTAGTGTAACGCCCGGCGCTGGGCCGAAGCTTGATAGTACAACCACTATGTTTGCCGTGGTCAGTACATTGCTTAGTGTGAAGGATTCAACGGCCTCCGTCGCAGTCACAGTCCTCTGTATACTGAAGGTATTCTCAAACACAGGCACCAACTTAAGCGATGCTCCACTGCTTATTGCCTGCTGTATATCCTGCCACGTCAGCGGTGTACCATTAGCTGCGTAGTACACAACTACGTAGTAGTTGGTTGGCGGTAATTGACTTGTGGCTGGTGGGTATATCCTGTAGTCAACCGGAGTTATTGAACCGTCAGTACCAGTAACATTGAAGCCTAGGAATTCATTACCCATTGTTGGCTGGTCAAACACAACAACCAGGGCGCCAGGTATTCCAGTACCAGCAGCATTCTTTAGGTACACAGTGGCGGGTACGACGTGTGTCTCAACAGTAGCTGTTGCTGTTGCATTACCCAGCGTCTGTACATCGGTGAGTATGCTTGTGTCGTATATGTTGATGTATGGGTAGGCGCCATTTGTTATTGTGTAGAGCAGGCAGCTGTCGTACCAGTACACAACAGTCCTGCTGTTGGCTGGCAATGGCTGTAGTAATTGACCATTAACACCACTGAAGTCAATAGCTATCGATCCAGTGCCCGCGCACAGTACTGGCGTTGTGCTCGTGCCGTAGGAGACAATCATCTGGTTGGGTAGCGGCCTACCATCCCAATCCTCAATTGACGCTAGCGGTATTGTTGGGTAAGTGAACACCATCTTAGCCTCAGTATCACTACTCGCACTCGGCAGTAAGTCTGGCGCTGATGAAACACCAACATAACCAGCAATATCCCACTTACCACTGACTGGGTATGCCTCATGGTCATACAGTATTGCCTGAGCACCAACTATTGAACTTGAGTAGTTGTAATACGACTCATAATACACACTACTCCTGGCACTCTCACCAAACTGCGGTATCGTCACCGTCGTATTCACATTATCTAATTCACTGCCTGCGTATAGCGTTGTGAAGTTAATTGTTGGTGACTGTAGTGGAGCCTCCAGTTGGCTTATGTTGTAGGTGTGTGTTCCAATACTTACCTGGCCATTCGGGTACACTGTGAAGTTCAGTGGCATGCCGTTGGCTAGGTAGAAGGTGGCGTTAGGCGGTGTGTAGTAGAATGTTGCTGATAGGTCCGGTATGTATGGCGTGTAGTTGCCTAGGTCACACCACGTTGATGCGAACTCATAGCTACTACCATAAATATACTGGGCAGGTATCTCAGCAAGCATTCCTGGAGCAATCTCAGTGGTTGGTACGCTCAGTGGGTAGTTGCTGCCTGCTGATGAGTATGTGAAGCCTGTCACGAATATTGGGAACGAGGCGTTGTTGTATATGTCGACGCTCTCCAGGGCAATCGTCCTAATGTTATACACGCCATTGGCCGGCATAGTGCTCAGAGTCACATTCCACAGGTCCTCTGGGAATAGTGTGTCATTCCTTAGCATTGGGGCTGATGTACCGCCTGTACCAGCGCCAATCGCGGTCATGTACAGCGAGCCGCTGCTTGATACTGTGCCAAGCGGTAATTCACCGGTATTCACTGCTGATGCTCCCTGCTCAGGCGTTATGTAATTCAGCAACACGTAGCTACTTATTGCCAGCTCAGGCAGTGGTGATGGGGACGTCGGTGTGTACTGGCTTGGCTTTATCACTGCGGTTATGCTTCCATAACCAATGTTCTGCGTAACTAGGTAACTACCGCTTGATGCGCCCATCACCCAGAACCTTGCAATCCTCGTACCATAGGCACCGGTTGTCGGTGCCCACCATGGTAAGTCAAACACAGCCTCACCACTGCTTGGCACTGGTATCACAACAGTCAGTGGACTGCCGAAGTACGGGTACCACTCGGCATTAGGTGATGGGTATGAGAACGTTATGCTCATTGTGCCCGTGCCGGTCGAGTTGGTGTACAGATTCTCGGTGTAGTAGCTTATTGTACCGCCGAAACCGCTGCTCAGTACTGGGTACTGCACGTGCACGTGATCAGCAGCCGCTGCCGGTGGTAGTATGTATAGTGAACCGCTGCCGTAGATGTAGAGCACCACTGCGACTTGCTGCACATTCTCCACTGCATTCTCTATTGCGGCAACATTCAGTGGTAGGTATAGCGGTATTGTCCTTGTCATTGCCTCCTGGAATGTTGATGTCTCATTAGTGCTATAGACGAAGTACCAGCCGGTGGCGTTGGCAGCGTACACGCCTATTGTTGCGTTGGTTATTGAGGTCATTCCAGTGGCGTTTATGTAGGCCTCCCACAGCCTGTAGCTGGCTATGTTGTGCGTTACTATGTTGTGCGTTATGTAGTACGTGAAGTTCAGCACCGAGTAGTACTTCTGTGAAACCTCCACCGCATACGTCGTTGGGCTAATGCCACTTAGCTGCATAGCCTGTACTGAGGCTGATGGTAATGTTCCATTAAGCAGGACATAGGTTGGCGCTAGTAATGACTCGTTAATCAAAAGCCTATACTCACTGTAGGAGGCACTTGGCGCGTATAGGAATGTGTCGTTCGGGTAGGCAGTGGTCGTTGTGCCCAGTGTTGTTGAATACGTCGGTATGCCCATTGTCAGGTTGAAGACTACGGCGGACGGCGTTGCACTGAATACGTTCGGGTAGATACTAGTCATGTATAGTGGTGTTAGGCTTGTTATTGGTGAGCTGGAATTGACGAAGAAGCCCATTAGGTTTGGCAGTACGTAACCAGCCATTGAGTAGACGTTATTGACGGGCTCATAGCCAGGGACTGTCCTTGGGTTGTAGTCAACGGTTGTTGTGCCGTAGGTCTCGACCATTGCGTAGGTGCCGTTGTTCATTATTGCGTAGATGTCACTCGGCATTAGTATTCCTGAGCCAGTCACGTTGAATGGGTATAGTATGTTGCTTATGTAGTTCTGGGCTACCGATGTGCCTAGTGATGTTCCTGGCATTACGTACTCCCTGTAGAGCACGTCTGTGAATGTTAGGCCTAGGTAGGTGTTGCCCACTGGGTATAGTCCGCTCTTGCTGGTTATGTTGAAGGTGACTGGGTATACGCTGGTCTCAATGACTATGCTGCCTGGCGGTACCGAGACTGCCTTACCGCCTTCATAGACTGTATAGCTTGTTACGTACTGTACCTGCCCGCTTGGCGTTACCACGGCTATTTCATTGGGTTGTGGTACAGGGACTAGCTGGTTGAATACCTCCTGGCCTAGGTAGTAGACCTTCATTGGGAATACTTGGCCTGGCATGAATAGCCTCACGAATATGGTGCCCTCGTGAGGCGCTATTGATGGGAAGCTGAATACGGCGTATGGCGATGCAGTGCTGTAGTTGGCCAGTGTGGCGGCTAGTATGTAGTAGCTGTAGTTGCCCGTGTACCACATTGCGTACTGCTGCAGGCTTATTGAACCGCTCTGGTACTCGGACTGGGCGGTGCTCATTAATGACTCGAACTCGCTCTCTATACCCCTGTACACAGGTTGCATCCAGGTCTGTCCAACAACCCTGAAGTCAGTTAGGTTGTCGTAGAATTTGAAGGCAGGTGTTGTTGTTTCCCACTGGCTGGCTAGGTCATATGGGCTGTACTGGTCAGCGAGCACCAGGGTCACGTTGTAGTAGAAGCTTGGGCAGTAGCTTGGTGTTGCGCATGGGTAGACTGGCTGGCTACTCAACACATTGCCCTTCAGGTCAGTCACGTATACATTCAGTGTTTCAACAGGCACGGTTACTGGAAATACCTGACCACACACAGCTGTTGTCGGCACTGATAGTGGCTCGTAGTATATCGTCAAGTTTTCGTCAAACGGACCCCTGGTACCCAGTGTGTATGCGTAGTACCCACTTGGTATGTTCAAATCGCTTGCGTACTGGCTATAGGTCTGCCCGTATGTGGTTGATACTGAGGCGTAGGAGTAGGCGCTGTCCGTGGATGGGCTTATCGTCCTCACCTTAAGCATTACGTATGCCTTACCCTGCGGCTGTATGTAGCTGGCGTTGAGTGGCACGTTCATCACATACACGAAACCACTCGAGTTGGTTATTGCGTGCCACATTTCGAAGGTTCCGTTGTAGTTGTAGACGCTCACTGCGAAGCCCCACAGTGGGTAGGCCGGTGTTGTGTTGCTCTGAACCTCCACATTAATATCGATGAGCGGGAAGTAAACAGTACTGATAATTCCTGGTGTCAGTACGTAGTTGTACTCAGGCTGCCTACTGGTGTAGTTGACACTTGGCATTGTGTAGCCGTAGTAGTTTAGCGTGAAGTTGAATATGGGTGACATGGCCACTATGTACGGTACGCCAGACAATGAGGATATCTTTAGGCCTATTGGTGATGTTATCTTCATTATGTAGGCCGATGAACTCAGTGTAACCGGTGTTAGTGTTATTGACGCACCGCTTGGTGTCATTTCACTGACGTAAACCGTGCCAGAGGTTATTGTCTCATTGCACAGGTTGAGGAATTGCACGTTATAGACTGTGTACGTGGCGGCTATAAATGCCCTCTCCACCGTGACGTTGGCAAACACTATGGTACCTGCACTTGGATTTACACCAGTTGGTGTTGTGACCGCTAGTTCACCAGCACTTCCATAGAACTGCGCCAGCGTTGCATTACTGCCATACACCGGCTGGAATATTGGTACCTCGGGTGTCGTGAACTTGTATTGTTCATTGAAGATCCCTGGGGAGCCTGTGACGTTGTAACCAACCTCGTAAACTCCGTAGCCAACCGTCATCCCATTGTATGTAAGCCAGAAGCTGTAGTAGTAGTACTGGGCACCCGTCGTGTAGTTACTTGCTGTTAAACCAACATTACCACTCCTTGCAGTTATTGATGCAGTGAGTGGTGGCGCTGGGAACCAATTGACCTCAGGCGTTACTAGTATACCGGCTATTGATGACTCCTCAAACGGCGGGAACTGGGCTATTGTGGCCGGGTAGTAGGTTCCGTACGTGGTCTCGTTAGTCCACACCTGCTCCTCATAGTACAGCATTCCTGACTCTGCACCACTTGGTGGTGATTGCTGTATTATTGGTGACTGAGAGGAGAACATGTAGTAGGCGGTTATGTAAGGCACTTGGTTGGGGCTAAGAGGTAGCTGCTGCGTTGCGTTAGTACCTGCCGCAAACTGGGTTATGTTTATGAAGACCGGCATTAACGCCACCGTTACGTTATTTATCCTGACGCTGGTTACTCCACTCACGGATAGTGTTGCCGTGAACACAGGCTGATTCTCATAGAATATGTAGAGCTCTGGCGTTGGGAACCCGGTCTGTGTTAACTTCGGTGTTCCAGCAAGTCCGGTGGATGTTGGTGCGCCTGTGAAGTAGCCCACCGGCACTAATGCGGGTGTTGATTCATAGTACAGTAGGTAGTTCTCGCTAACCACAGTGGCGGTTGGCGTTGTTGAGAGTAACCACTTGACGTAGAGCTTCTCGGCAAGTATTGGGTTGGGTATGGACGTGGCATTACGAATTATTAAATTACCCTTCAGATCAGTGACATTACCAAGGTAGAACTCCACAACAGGCACGCCAACGAGTAGCGCTGGGTCAACGCCAGTTGCATTACATAGTGCCGATAAATAAATAAATGTTCCAGAGTACCAATCATATGCTTGAGCAGCATTGAATGACTCTGGTGTTGTACCTGCATTAACCGTTGCGGTTGTGTAATTAAACAGCACCACCGACTGGCCACTTGGGTATACGTCGCTAACGGTTATGACTATTGGCTGGGCAGTGACGCTTGGGTAGTTGTGGTCTTTCGTATTTAAGCCACTGAATTCGTTGGTTACGTAGTATATTGGGCCGAAGCCCGTATAAATACTCTGTAATGCGGTTGATACCGTGCTGTTGTACGTGGTTGGTCCAAATACCGTAACACCAGTGCCCAGGGTCACCGAGGCCTCCAGCTGTGGTGATGGAGGTAATGATGATGGCTTTACTGACGCACTAGTGGTTGCTCCAACGTATAGGAAGAAGAAGTAGAGGTCTGGTAGAACAACGTATAAGTCACTCGGTGTTGTCTCAGCGCCATGGACCGGCCTGAACAATGGGTATTCATATGCCGTCACATATGTACCGTTTGGTAGTTCGTATTTCACGGTTGATGTAACAGCGGGTATTAGGCTCTCTTTTATTGTTGGTGATACCGGTATGTAACTGCTGGTGCTGACTGTTGTTAGGTTGTTCATTAGGTGCTGTAGGTCCATGAATGTTGATGTTACGTTGAGGACCATCCAGTTGGCTCCTCCGTAGCCGTTTAGGACTATTGCTATTGTCCAGTTGGCGTAGACCTGGTTTGGTTGTATTCCGTTGGTTAGTGTTGTGCTTACGGTCCAGGTCACGCCACCAGTTGAGTTGGCTGTGGCGGTTGCCGTCATTTCAATTGGTGAGTAAAGCGTAAACCCAGTACCATTCCAGTAGTAGACGTCGCTTGCATTGGCTATGTATATGCTGAAGGACTTACCGGCTGTGAAGTACCAGGGAACCATATGGTCAATTAAGCTGGTATAGCAAGCTGATGGGCATGTTGGTGTTACTCCGTACTCAAGTCTTGCGTCTGTTAGGTTCCAGTACATTGTGTAGGTGTAGGTCTTTGGCGGTATTGGTACTGATACTGGTCCGTAGGGTCCGTATGTTACCTGTGCCAGGGCTAGGTGCCCCAGTCCGGCAACTACTCCTATTACTAGTAGTAGTGTTACTACCGGTAGTATTGTTTTTGTTATTTTCCAGTTGGTTTTGGTCCTAGTCATCGGGCATCAATGCAGGACTGGGTTTATAAGGGACTCGCTTGGAAGGGTCGTTGGACTACCTCGTGGAACTACTGCGTTCGTGGAACAAATAAATAATATATTTATAATTTAACGGTAAATATATATTTAAATCAACCAGGCACCTCAACTGTGGCCGGTTGCCCAGGGGCATCCAACCACGTTGGGTAGCTCTGTGTTGTGCCCGTGATGTTCCATACAAACCATTGACTTGGGAATCCCTGTGGGTACGTAATCACCATCACTAGGTAGTACCCGCCCGGCACTTGTTGGTTCATGTTCATCACTATGTTGTAGGTTATTGGTTGTGGTAGTGTGCACCAGATAAAAAACTTGTTATACTGATTGTACACATAGTAGCATGTATTTCCCTGCAGCCCTGGGAATTGTATCCAAGTCATGTCAAAGGCGCACTGGGCCGTTAAGTGAGCGCCGTTGCATGTTGGGTTTAGCCAGGTTGCGCTGTCCTGGCTTAGTACGTAGAGGGTGAAGTATTGGGGTTGCCTGATGAAGCTTGTACCATTTAGGAATGTTATGCTTATGCCTATTGCCGTGCTGTTAATGGGGTTAATTGTTACTTGCGGCCAGTACCCGTTGTATACAGTCGTGTCTATTGGGCCGGGTGGTGGTGCTGGGCATGTGGTGTAGGCGCCATTAACACCAATGCCTCCGTAAATGTTTATGCAGCCCCACTGCCCAATGCCGTAGTCCTTGGTTATGTATGTGTTTAGGCCGTTTAACGGGCCGACTATGTAGTTCGGGTCTATGTGTAGTAGGTAATAATTATTGCCCAGCGTTATTATGACCCCTGGGTACTGGTTTTGTTGGTTCTGCCCCGTGGTTATCACCGCCGAGACCCAGTGATACAAGTAGTAACTAATTGGGTTAGCGCCTAGGGCTGGGTTACCTGCGTCTGTTTGCGCTGGGTCAAGTATCACCGGCCCTACACTTGTTAGCAATAATTCGGGTTCTGTGCTTTTACTCACGTACTCATAAGTCGTGCTATTAATAACCTCGAAACCGCTTGGCGCCACTGCGCCTATTATTGTCACCGGGCCCTTGGTGCTTATTAACGCGCCTCCCTGTGTTACTAATCCGCTATACGTCGCGGCTGCCTCGCCCACGGTGTTCACGTGGTTTGCCGCTATGCCCTCCAGGGTTATTATCATGGACATAACCTCAACGGCAATGCCGATACCCATGAGTAAGGCAATTAGCACTAGTACCCCGGCGAGTATTGTCGATAGTGAACCCCTGCTCCTCATCAATAGAATAACTATCAACTTAATTAATAAGGCACTACGGCGATGCGCATTGCTCTGAAGCAATAATTTAAAGGGGCATAATTTTAAGCAACTATATGCTAGCGCCAGTTATACTACAGCAGTACTTAGTCCCAAAACCCGTGGGACTTGTCGGGACCGCAGCGATATCCATGGGGCGACTCGGTGATTACGCAACGGCCTTAGGAATATCGAACGACTTAGTAGGTAATATTACGAACGCCTTTAGGGATGCCTTAGATAACGAGGTTTACGCGGTTTTAAACGCTGAGGATGTTACGAACACGTTTTTAATAGACCTACCGATATTCACGGGTAGGGTGATTAACCTCATGATTAGGTCTACCCAGGATGTGGTTAGGGGCATCAGTCTCAGTAAGATTTCCATTAATGATTTTAACAGGGCTGAACTAGCAATCAGTAGGGAATTGGCTAGGTTAATTAGGTCCACTAATTACCCACATGCTGAGGACCTCGTCTATGCGTTGTCCATGCTCATTGAGTATGATCTGTGGGTTGTGAATAACGTGGTTAGGTACGGGTTTAATGAGGTAATAAGCAGGATAAACGAACGCGCACTTAACGAGGCCGGTGAGGCATCGGCGTATTTAATGGCCACGGCATTTGCTTGGTACTCATCAACATCCGCGGTATTGGGCATGGTTAGGGAGTACAGGGAGGGCAATAGGGACCTACTTGCCCGCTGGTCAAGGGAATACGCGGATGAACTCGACGCATACATAGACACGCTAGATCTACTAATCAATGACGAGACCTATGAGGCGTTGGTGGAGGAGGGTGTGATTAAGCAGTGAAGATGTACGGCGTGGAGTTCTCGTAAAAGGCCAAGAGGTCGCTAAGGAACCTTCCAAATGATGTGCGCGATGGAATCCTCAATAGGATTAATGAATTAGCTAGCAACCCTGTTTGCGAGAAGGGACTTAAAGGAAGGCTTCAGGGGTTGTGCAGGGCAAGGGTTGGTGACTACAGGATAATATACTCAATAGATCACGAGCACCGCATTATAAGGATAATCGACGTTGGTAAACGGGAGAATATCTATGAAAGACTATGAGCGCGTGAAGTACCTGGCCCTAAGCACTGCGTACCTAACTATTGGGTCTGGAATGCCGTACCAATCACCATCCTTGGTCAGGAACCCCATTTTGACCAGGTTGTTTAGGTCCCTAGAGAGAGTTGCATTGGTTGGCCTCTCACCCATCCTAGCCATTAGGTACTTCATGACGTCACTCCACCTGGCCTTACCGAGTACGGCGACCGCCTCCATTATGTACCGGTAGTACTGGCTCCTCGAGAATAACTCCTCAAGCTCAGACCTAACTAGGTTGGCGCCAATCTCCTTAACCTCATTGATTGCATCCTCACCCCTCTCAGGATAGAGCCTACCAAAGTATACAAGCCAGCCGGCAATACCGCCCAGCTCATCGACGGCCCTCTCAATGACCCTATCATCAACGTTAATGCCTAACTCCCTGAATCCCCTCCTAAGGAACTCAATGGATCTCTCCCTATCGAATGGCCTAAGCTCAATAACATGGTAATACCTACCATAGAGCCCGGATGATGGGTCGTCAAGGCCCAGGAAGTCGTGTAAGAGACCAACCTCATTACCCGTGAGTACTAGGGTTATGTTCCTCAGGTGGTCATAGGCGTATGCCAGTAATGGTCTGAGACCGATCGTTGAGTATCTGAGGTACTGGGCCTCGTCGAAGACGAGCACCACGTGCTTACCGGCATTATTAATCGCCTCAAGGATCTTTGCAATCCCATCCCTAATCCTCGAGGCGCTAAGTCTAAACCTAATGGGGCCAAGGGATACGTCAATCTCGTCAATGATCCTCCTAACCCCCTCCCAAAAACTGAGGTTGCCCAGTGACATCCTTAACTCATTGTATATCCTCTCCGCGGGCACCTTCCTCGAGACATTATCATAAAGCTTCCTAACGTCGATGAATACGTAGTCAATGCCCAGGGAATTAAGTACTGAAAGCACGAGGCTTGACTTACCGACCCTCCTAATCCCAAGCACAAGGACCAACCGCTCATTAAGGCCGCTCCTAAATCTCTCTATCTCTGCCTCCCTGTCAAAGAGCTCGTCCAGTGAGGTCTTGGGCTCAGTGCTGAAGAGCAAGTATCACCCCCGCTACTAAGTATCACCCTCAATACTTAAGTTTTCCGAAACGCATATTAATGAATTATGGACCCTAGGTTAGTTGTGGGGCATGTGTATGTTGATGTTGAGTTAATTGGTGTTAAGGGGATTGGTAGGTTCAGGGCTCTTGTGGATACTGGCACCGCATACACTGTGGTTCCAAGGAAGGTCGCTGAGGAATTGGGTATTGCCGGCACTAGTAGGCATGTCAGGGTAATGACTGCGAGGGGTGAGGCAATGCTTGAGGAGGGTATTGCGGTTATTAGGTTGATGGGTGAGGAGAGGACCAACGTGGTCCTGATAAGTGATGAGGTCAAGCAGGTACTCATTGGGGTGACCACGCTGGGGGCCTTCGGCCTGAGGGTAGACCCAACCACAGGCAGGCTGGAGAGGACCGGCGTACTACTCTTAACTCTATATCAATAGGTTTATTACCCTGGATGGGGGATTAATGCCTTGATTAATTCTATGAGCCTCGACGCCGCTGAGGACTTCATGAGGAGGGCTGAGGAGTACATGGTGGTTGCCCGGGTATCCTTCGAGAGGAGTTTTTACAATGCCGCAGCTGTGAATGCCGAGATAGCTGCTCAATTATCAATCAAGGCGTTACTCATTAAACTTGGGATTGAACCACCAAGGACCCACAACATTAGGTCATTACTGGGTCTAGTGGCTAATCAGTTGGGGGGTAATGCTGGCGAGGAGGTTAGGGCATTCGTGAGTAATAATCGTAGAGAATTAATAATACTGGAGGATTCAAGGAGTCTTGGTCAGTATGGAATGCCTAGTGTCGATAGGGATAGGGCTGAGATTGCCTTGAGGACTGCCGAGTCCATAATTGAATTGGTGAGGAGGTTATGGAGCCTGTGAGGAGGATTAAGCTCCTTAGGGATTGGAGGTCGTTGGTCAACGCCGTTTTACCAATACTCAGGAGGTATGGGGTTGAGTGTTATGTCTTTGGTTCCGTAATCACGGGTAGGATCACGGGCTCGAGTGACGTGGATGTCCTCCTGGTAATCAGTGATGGTGACCCACTGGAGGTTAAGGTCAAGGTCCTCGAGGAGGTTGAGGATAGGCTCGGCGATGTAGTTCACCTACTTGATATTAAGGTTGTTAATGCCAGGGATAAGGGTAAGCCGCCGTACGCGTGGTTCCTTAGGAATGCCATTAGGATCTTTTAGGTGGGGCTCATTAATTTTATTCACGGTATTGAATCAATAATGAGGACGACCATGGCTATGGCTAACCTGCTAGGCGGCTTTGAAGTCAAGGGTTGTAAACGCCCTAATTGATACTAGTTCGATCAAGGCACTGGCAGGTTTAGTTAAGAGAGCACAACCCTTATCAGCGACAGGGCTAGTGCATCAGCACTTCTTCTCCTCCTGCCCACCCTGCCCCTGCTGCTTCTGTGACTGTTTCCTAATGGCTTCACCAACCATTATACTCGCGTATATATGAAGCTTCCAGGCCTCCGGGTACTCACCGTACTCCCTAACAACCTTCCTCGCAAGCTCACGAAGTTCGAGGGCCTCCTCCAGCGTTAATTCATCCCTATCAAGCAACTCCTTGATCCTATCCCACTCCTCCTTACTTAACGGGTTGCCAGAAACCGCGAGCCTCATGACCCTCCTAGCCTCGTTACGAAGCATAGACGCCTTCTCAGCCTTTAATAAACCCTCGGCGCTGAGGTACTCAACGAAAAACTCCTGATAATCACTATAGGCCTCGGCCAACCTACTAATCCTCGTATTAACCTGGTTAAACCTCTCATCAACATAATTCCTCAACTCAGTAATCCTCATATCAACATAGCTCTTCAAGTCCTTCTCCAACTTATCGAATCTCTCATCGATTTTTTCGAATCTCTCGTCAATTTCTTCGAATCTTTTGTCGATTTGTTTGAATCTTTCGTCGATTTGCCTGAAGTGCTCATTAATCTCCTTAAACCTCATTTCAATTTCCTTAAACTTACCACCGAGCCAATAAAGCGTCGTACCCAAAATCGTAACTATAGTAACCACAGGCCCAACAACACCCAAAATCAACGAAACATCCATCGATGTGTATTCCATGAACTTGAATAAAAACCTTCCTTAGACTGATTGACTTTGCTGCGCCTGTTGTGTCTCCTGCTGCGGCTGTGCCGTTGACCTCCTTAGTATTGGGCTTGTTATTGCGTAGGTCACCCTATCCTCGAGCTCCCTTGGCACCAGGTAACCCGGTGACTTAACTACCCTGCCGTCAACGGTTATGTGCCCGTGGGTCACCAGTTGCCTCGCCTCGTAAATAGTCTTTGCAAGGCCCTTTCTGTAGACAATGGATTGTAATCTCCTGTCCAGTATTGCCCTTACGTCCAGTGATAGTACGGCGTCCAGCGGTATCTCCTGCTCCGGGATGAAGCCAGCCCTGAATAGTCTGGCCTTAAACTCAGTCTCCAGCCTTGCCCTCTGCTCAATGGGCATTGAGAGTAGTGACCTGGCCCTGTGCTTGATCTCCCTGAGTAATGACTTCGAGAGCCAAAGCTCCCTCTTATTCCTAAGGCCATACTCACCAATGAGCCTAAGTTCCTCCTCAAGCAACTGCCTATTCCAAAGCCTCCTTGGCTTACCGCCAATGTACTTCTTCCTTGGCTTCCTTGGATCGCCCATTCAAGCGGCATATGCATAGAACCCTTTTTAAATTTGAGGTCCCTCAGCAATCACGTAATGCAGGCAATAATGGCAAGCAAACTGAGGAGGAGTTTCGGAGGTAGGGACGTGCTGAGGGGTGTTGACCTGGACGTTGATTATGGCGTGATAGCCACATTACTCGGGCCAAACGGCGCTGGCAAGACCACACTCATCAGGATATTAACTACGGAGTTGATGCCGCATGGTGGTGATGCCTACGTTGCCGGGTTCGATGTTGTTAGGCATGCCTCTGAGGTTAGGCGTAGGATTGCGGTGATTCCCCAGGATGCGAAGCCCATATCCTACATGACGCCCCATGAATTCGTATACTCATACCTACTCCTCCGTGGTTTACCCAGGAATGATGCGGGGAAGGCGGCTAGGGATTCACTTGAGGAACTTGGTCTTTGGGAACTTAGGAATACGCCCATTTATCAGTTGTCTGGTGGTATGTCGAGGAGGGTTCTCGTGGCCGCCGTCCTCGCTTCCAGTGCAGAGGTTATTTTCCTCGATGAGCCCACCGTGGGTCTTGACGCTGCCTCAAGGCGTGTCGTGTGGAACTCCCTTAGGCGTTACAGTAATGATGGCGCCACTGTATTCCTAACAACGCATTACATTGATGAGGCGGAGCAAATATCGGATGTTGTTTATCTAATTGATAATGGTCTAATAATCTCGCGGGGAAGGCCTAGGGAGCTTGTTGAGAGGTTGCCTGGTAAGTACGTAGTTGAGTACCCAGTATCGGCAGGTATTGATTCCTGCATTAGGATTGGTTCTTCATGTTTTTCCTTCGTGAATTCCCTCGATGAGGTTGGGGACGGCGCCATTAGGGTCTCGCCCAAGTCCCTTGAACACTATGTCCTTGTTACCATTAAGTCCTGGGGTGAAGAGAATGAGGAGGATTAGGGGTGGTTTAATGCATCAGTTGAGGGCTGTCCTGGTGCTTGCTTGGTTGAATGGCTTACTGCCAATAATTAGGTCGCCGCTGTGGGCCATATCCACCCTCGCAACGCCAATATCCCTACTCATACTACTCACTGTGCTTTATCGGGGCATCGGCATGATGATGGGCATAGTCGGTGGACTCGTCTGGACAATGCTCTCCAGCGGTACGGCCCTCATTGGCGACGCCGCGTATTACAGGCTTGAGCTTAAGTTTCAGCAAATGATCGTGGCAACACCAACTAACCCACTGGCTTACACGATCGGTTTGGCGCTAAGTGAGGTGATCTTTACGCTGCCGGGTATTGTTTTGTTTGTGGTCTTGCTCGTTCTCAAGACCTCGGTCTCATTATGGGGCACCCTGGGGATCACGGCATCACTGGTATTGCTTTGGTACGCCGTGTCTTCCGTTGCCTTCTACGCATCGACGCTGTTCACGTACATTAGGTACACGTGGGCCGTCGTTAGTCTATTGACGCTCGCCCTTGGTGTCCTGCCGCCGGTTTACTACCCAGCAACGTACCTAGGTGGTGCTTGGTGGATTGCTTACCTAGTGCCAACCTCTGCGACTGCCATGGTTGTACAGAGTGCCGTTGGGATAACCCATTACTCAATGTTGCAGTTGGGCATGTCCTACGTCTCCAGTATTGCCTGGTGCTTGGTGGGTACGGTCCTCACCCTGAGGGTTGCCAAGTGGAGGACCCCGTAGGTTATGTGTGGAAGAATTAAAAATTCCCCTGCATAGGATTAGTTGATATGAGTAAGAGGAATTACGTGATTGCCAGGTATGAGAAGGATGACTACGTCTTCGAAATACTCGTTGACCCAGACGCAGCTCTGGACATGAGGCTAGGCAAGTCTATTGGTATTGATAAGGTGTTGATTACGGACACGATTTATAAGGATGCAAGGAAGGGCCTTAGGGCCAGTGAGGAGTCGTTAATGAGGGTCTTCAAGACCACGGATCCTAGGAGGGTGGCTGAGTTCATTGTGAAGAATGGTGAGTTGCCACTCACGGCTGACCAGAGGAGGAGACTCATTGAGCAGAAGAGGAAGCAGGTAATTGATTGGATTAGTAGGAATTGCATAGATACTAGGACTAGGACTCCCGTGCCTCCGCAGAGGGTTGAGGCTGCCATGCAGCAGGTCGATGTTACCATAGACCCATTTAAGCCTGTGGAGGAGCAGGTCAACGCCATAATAAAGGCCCTCCAGAGGATCCTACCTCTTAAGGTGGCCGTTAGTGTTCTTGAGGTGAGGGCTCCCGCTGATTATGCCCATAAGGTTAGGAGTAACCTGTCGAGGATGGGTAGGGTGGTTAAGGAGAGGTTTGAGGGCGATGGCTCGCTGGTGATGCAACTTGAGGTTCCTGCCGGGCTTCAGGACACGATTATTGCCAAGGTTAATGAGTTAACGCATGGCACTGGCGATGTAAGGATTGTGTCCACTTCATGAGCAATGCGCGGGATTAAAAATAAATTGGGGATACAGGCAGGGTATTTGATTATGCCTCTCTATGTCAGTGATAGGCAGATAGTGCTGCCTGGCGATGCCGTGGCCACCAGGGATTATAATGTGGGTGGTAGTGTTTATTGGGATGGCGATGTTGCGTACTCTGCCGTGGTTGGTCTCGTGAATGTAAAGAGCGAGAGGGATGTGGAGGTTATACCCTTGAGTGGTATTTACAGGCCTAGGGTTGGCGATGTGGTTATTGGGTATATAGTCGACATTGGGCTTACTGGCTGGACTGTCGACATTAAATCCCCATACTCAGCATACCTGCCTGTTCAGGAGGCTACCCTGAAGCCCATTGATCTAACCACGGTTGACCTAAAGGATCTATTGGGTATCGGTGATATTGTGCTTGCAAGGATAATAGACTTCAACCTAACCAGGGATTACCCAGTCACGTTGACGCTTAAGGAGGCCAGGCTTGGTAGGATCGAGGGTGGGACACTTGTTGAGATCGATGCCAGCAAGGTGGCTAGGGTGATCGGTAGAAGGGGCTCCATGGTTGGTATATTTGATGAGGAGCTTAATTGTGATGTCACTGTTGGTCAGAACGGTAGGATTTGGATCAGGTGTAGGAATCCCGAGGATGAGCCGTTCGTTGCCAGGGTCATAAAGCTCATAGAGAGCGAAAGCCACACGAGCGGGTTAACAGATAGGGTCAAGGCAATAGTGTCTCAGTATAAGGAGAAAAAGGCGGGTACTAAGGCTCAGGGCTCATCCACATCCTCTTAATCCTAGCCAACTCCTCATCCCTAACCTGCCTCCTCCTCTCGCCCTCAGCGAACAAACTTTTCTCATAGTCGTTAATAGGGACATACTCAGGAACAGGCGCTGGTTTTCCACTACTATCGACATGAATGTATGTGTAGTAAGCCGTGCATACATGCCTGGCTTGTCCGTAGGCGCCCTCAGCAATTACGTCAAGCATGATCTCCATCGATGACTTACCAACGTAGGTAATCCCAGCTCTCACGGTGACTATATCCCCAACCCTAATTGGGGCGTAAAAAGCCGTCTCGTCCACAGAACCCGTCACGGCTGCACCACCGGAGTACCTGGCTGCGAGTAGGCCGGCTATTTCGTCAAGCCAAGCCAATAATCTACCGCCAGACACCAGGTTACCAACGAAGGCATCAGACGGCATAGCCCAGCGACTAGACTCGACACGCCACTTAAGTCCCTTGGTTGGGTCTGTTAGGTCAAACCTCTTGAACTTCCTATCCTCAATCTTCCTCTTTCTCTCTTCATATCTTTTCTTGGCCTCCTCATAGATCTGCCTCTCGTCATTGGTAGGCTCAAGCACGTTATTTATAGGCCTTGGAACACCATACTCATCAACAGCCACGTAGGAGGCGGTTGCCATGGTAACCAGTTCCTGCTTACCGCCAGGACCCTCCTTCGAGGCTTCAATACGGACTTCCATTGATGATTTACCAGCATACTCAATCCTCGCCTTGAGTATGACGAATTCCCCAAGCCTGACAGGCCTTATGAAGAAGTGCCTGTCCAGGTATGCAAGGACTGCTGGACCTCTTGAGAATCGCGTGGCAGTTACTGTGCCTATGTTGGCCATCCACTCGAGCATTCGACCGCCGAAGAGGTTGCCGAGGGAGTTTATGTCAAAGGGTTGAATGGCCTCAACAAGGATCATCTCCGTGCCCTTAATACTAACCATATTAATTAGGTACTTAACAACTTAAATTTTAAGGATTAACTATACGGAAATAGATAAAACAACCTTGCCTAACAGTGTTGATCGGTATGGCGAGGGCGTTGTTCATCGGGAGGTTTCAACCATTGCACAGGGGACATGAGGAGGTGATTAAGTGGTTATTGGGTAGGCATGAGGAGCTTGTGGTAGCCATTGGGTCGGCCAATGAATCATTCACACCGAAGAATCCATTCACTGTTGGCGAGAGGATTGAAATGTTGATCTCAATGCTTAAGGAGCTGAACCTAATTAGTAAGGTCATGTACTGCGCAGTGCCCGACACAAAGGGTGACTCAGCCCTGTGGTATGCCTACGTACATGGGCAATGCCCCTCATTCGATGTTGCCTATACCAATGATGAGTTCACGAGGTTGTGTTTCGAGTATGGCAATGTAAAGGTCCTAAACACACCATTCTTCAATAGGGAGACCTATAGTGGCACAAGGATTAGGGAGTTGATGGCGACCGGAGATAAGTCATGGCGGGACCTAGTGGCTACAGGCGTACTGCCTGTGCTGGGTAGGATAAATGCCGAGGATAGAGTTAGGAGATTAATGCAAAAACAAATTTAAGGGGGTTGCCTACGGCAAATACCCGTGAGTGAGGAGTTCTTTGAGGAGGGTGGAGAGGAGACACCGGCCAATTCATTGAGTGAGGGAGGCGAGGGCGAGGCACCTGGCGAGGTTGCCGGTAGGAAGATGTATATGTGCCTTAGGTGCGGTAGGGTTTTCTCACTTGAGGATATGATAACGCCAGGCGTTCACTGCCCATACTGCGGTTATAGGATAATCGTTAAAATAAGGTCCTTCCAAACAAAGAGAATAGCAAATATTGAGTAGGGCTTTTTACCAGACTGTTTTATGGATAGCCATTATTCAATGCGAAAAGGCGGCGAAACCCTTGTAATAATATGCAGAAAGCCCTGCCCCTTGATGGCAGGTAGTTCACAGTCCAAGTCTCTGTTTCACGGCATCTATTACGTAGAGTGACTCCTCGTAGTAACGCCCAGGTGTCCTAGTGGGTTCTGGGTCAAGGTATTCAGAGTATTGCTGGAGTCTATTGGGTTCCGTAAGCATTACTATTGCCAAGAACCATGTCTTCACGGTATTCCAAACGTCATAACCACCACCCCCTGTCATGACCAACTTACCGTTAGCGTGCCTATGCGCTGCCTCATGCACCGTGCCCAGCACCTTGAGGTAAGAAGCCGTGGATAAATCAAGTATGCCTAACTCATCACCTGTATGTGCATCAACCCCGAATTGAAGAATTAGGAACTCGGGTGAGTACCTATCGAGTATTGGGCTTATTATTTCATCGATAACAATTGAGTAAATATCATCACCAGTGTGCGGTGGCAGTGGTATGTTCACCTTAAGGCCCTTTCCTGCGCCAACGCCATCCTCATCAATCCAGCCAGTGCCTGGGTAGAAGCGGCCGTCATAGCCATGGGTCGATATTAGGAGAATATCCTCGTTATTAAGGGCCTCCTGCGTGCCGTCAGCATGATGAACATCCACATCAACCACGGCCACGCGTCTCACGCCATTATTCCTAAGCCACTTAACGGCTATGGCCATGTCATTGTAAACACAGAAACCCGCGGCCCCGCTGGGTTTGGCGTGGTGAAAACCACCACCTGGGTTGAAACCGTGTAGGTACTTACCTGAGTTAACTAGCTTGGTAACGAGTAGTGTTCCGCCAACCCTAATGGCGGCCGCTTCATGAATGCCCTTAAAGGCCGGCGTATCCCCGTAATCCAGATACCCAGTGCCTTCCTCGCTGGCCCTCTTTACGAATTTTATGTAGTCCATGGTATGCACAAGCATTAACTCCTCATCCGTTGCTGACTCAGGCTCCACTGGGTCTACGTAGTTCCCCAGTAGGCCGTGTTCCCTCAGTAACTCCATCAATCTCTGCTCTCTATATGGCTTAAAGGGGTGCCATGGTCCAAAATTATAACTTAAATATTTATCCGAATACGCAAGCACGATTTTCTCCATAAACTTAATACCTAGTTAGGAGTAATTAAGGTTTATTAATTCAAATAATAATTGATCACTATTAATTACTGTAGTTGTACCTCGGTGATCTCCACGTCAAAATAATACTCAATTAGGTTATTATCCACCAGTGCATTTAGAAGAGCCCGCGTTCCCTCATCACCTGCCCTAATAATCAGTTTATCTCCATCAATACTCACTGAGAGCCCATGTATCCTGAGTATGCTGGAAATCCCGTTTATGTCCCCATTGGCCTTAACAATTAATTCCAGGGACTTTGTTTCCTGCCTCTTAATTTCGTGTTCCCTAATTAATTGGTTCACCATGTTGATTATTTCGTGGGGTTCAGCGTCCCTGGATACCGAGATTATTACTGTGGGGTAGCCCTCGTAGGAGAAGTGGCCTGTGAAGTCCGCAGGGCTTGACTCAATGATATCATAATTATCAACCCCTATTGGTTTGGGTACGGTGATCGACCACTTGTCTGAGCTGATGAGCATTATTATGAGTTCAGGCCTCGTCTCATGAATCATACTGTGAAGTTTGATCGAGTACTTACTTCTCAGTGTCAGTGCGTCATACCTTACGGGTATTCCATCACCATCAATGGTGTAGAACGTATTCTTCCCCTTAATTACATCCCATGAATTGAAGGGCCATGGGTTTACCATGGGCATTACCTCCATAGTCCACTTGGAAAGTTGCGATGAACTAAACGTTGGTATGGAATACACGTGTTCAGCACACTTGTTAAGCACCGCATGGACCAGGGCATTGCTTATTCTATAGTCATTTACCGAGAACCCCGTAACAAGGGCAATACGCCTATTTCCACTGCCAATTGTTAGTGTTAGGAATTCCTTATCCATTGTTGGGTTGCATTTGAAGTGGTCCATTAATGAGTATACGTACCTAGGCGTGACTATGTCCGTGAGTAGCGCCTTAAAGGGTTCGCCAGTAAATGGCACGCTTACCTCATTAACCAGGTATTTATAAAATGTACATTCACCCCTGGAACCCGCTTAATCACCGCACTGCCCAATTTATTTAGGCAATGAAAGACTGAGTTAATTTAATTATGGGGCGCTCCGTCCTTAATTAACTGCGGGATCAGGGCCCTTAACTTGCTGGCTATATCCATCGTTTTTTCCATCACTGCATCCGGGTCGGTTATTGTGAAGGATATGGCCGATGGCTTGGGCACCACATGTATGTGCATGTGTTCCTCAATACCGGCACCCGCAACCCTGCCTATGTTTATTCCAATGTCAAAATCTCCATAGTTAATACCCAAAACCCTCACTAAAGCCTCAGTAATTGCCATTAATTGTGCAGAGCACTCACTCAACTCTTCATTACTTAAGTCAGTTATTGTTGGCACGTGTCGATTCGGCACCACCATCACGTGGCCTATATTGTATGGGTACTTGTTCATGACTATGAAACAATGCCCTCCTCTATAAATAACTAGTCCATCATCGCTCCCGTGCAGGTATGCGCAGAGGACGCACTCACCGCCCTTGTTGTTTGTTGATTTTATGTACGTCCAACGCCACGGCGTGAAAACAACCTCCATTCCAATAATGCCAAGGCCCAGGGGCAAATAAAGTCTTACCTCCTTTAGGTATAAATAGGTGTTTTTAGTTTTATACGGGGTATTGTAATGACGAAGATAGTGCATGTCAGGAGGTTCATACCGCTGAGCGCAAGCGTTGGGCAAATGACAAGGGGCGTGGAGCTGGATGTCGCGTTAAATAGACTTGATGAGTCATTAAACAAGGCATTAAGGGAGCTGGATAGTATGGTTGGCTCACATGGGGTTAGGCAGGTCGGTATAAACGTTAGTAATGTGAACCTAGGTAATGTGAGCGGAATACTAATAATAGCCTACGCATTGGTTGATGCCGATGACGAGACTAGTAAAGGCGGTGGTTAAGGGATTTAAGGGCTTAGGAAGGGAGGCATCCATTAATTTTAATGGTAACACCATGGTTGTTGGCGGTAGTGGTTCAGGGAAAACAAGCCTAATGGAAGCCCTGGCACTCCTAATGCAGAGTAGGGGTGAGGAGTGGCTTGTCCTTGAGGGTAATTTCCTAGTTATTCATGAACCTGAGGACTTGGTTTACGGGTTAAATCCCGATGGAACAGTTACCGTGGGTGTTTATTACGAGGTTGATGGCGATGGCGAGGGGCTTGGCCGCAGCATTGGTCTTGAGTTGAGGAGGGGTTCTATCATAGGTTATCACTACAGCTTTAGGTTTAGGGATTACTGGGTTAGGCAGGAGGTGTACCTGGACAATGAGCCTGTGGCTATTGTGGAGAAGGTGGGTAATGACGGCGTAATGAGACACCCAGCGACTAATAAGCTCTGTATTGCGCCTACCCATGTAATGCATGAGGATGCGTTCATGGTCTGTGATGGCGATCAATCAAGGAGGGCCATCGCATTAATGTTTGTACTTAGGAACATGCTTAAGAATAAGTTCTATTACCTTGGTGAGGGTAGGGTCTGTTGGTGGAAGAGGGATTATGAGACGACCGTGGATTTACCGAGCAATTCCGTGGGCTCTGATGGACAGTATACCGTGCATCAACTCTCTGTTATAGAGACGAGACCTGAGTATGAGGGCGTGTACGGTGAAGTAAAGGGCTTGATTGGTGAGTTGGGCATTGAGGATATAAAGGCTGGGTTCACTG
Organism: Vulcanisaeta souniana JCM 11219; assembly: GCF_026000775.1. Lineage (GTDB taxonomy): Archaea > Thermoproteota > Thermoprotei > Thermoproteales > Thermocladiaceae > Vulcanisaeta > Vulcanisaeta souniana. The sequence continues at coordinate 1,123,549 of NZ_AP026830.1, forward strand.
CGCCGAAGAGGGTTTCGGGTTACGTTAAGGTTAATGGCAAGTGGGTCCCCATGTACCATGCTGGTCTTAAGTTGAAGGCATTATTACCAGTGATTGTTCAGCTGGTGCTTACTCCTCCGGGTTCTGTGTTGGTTATTGATGGTATTGACTTGGGGCTTGCACATGATGAGTTAAGCGCCGTGGTAGACATTGTAGATAGGGTCGCCAGGAAGGTGGGTTACCAAGTAATAATGAGCGGTAAGGTTGCGCCTGTTAATAGTCATGTGAGTATCGTTAATATTTAACGGGTGGTCTTAAGCCAATTATTAATGGGTACTAACGGTGATGTTATTGTTACTGCGCCAAGCAACAACCAGTAAATGGGTAGTAACACTATGGCTTCGCCCATATTCATGCTCTCATGGATGAAGTCACGCATTAGGTAAAGGACCATCATCTCCGACATTATAACCGCGAGCGCTAATTGGTATAGGATGGCTATGGTGTATGCCTTGGTTATTATCGCCATATAAGCCACAAGGATAAAACCTATGATTGAGCCCACGAGTAGCGCCGGCGGTAGCACAATGAATACGTAAAGCATTATTACCCTCAATGCGTAATTAAATTGAACGCCCTGCCTAAACAACAAAACCAGGTTCTGGGCATAACCCTTATTCCACCTAATTCTCTGTCTTATGAAGCTAGTTATATTCAATGGTGCTAATTCGTATACGTACGAGTCAAGGAGCCCAATGGAATAACCTCGACTAGCCAACTTAAATGATAATAGGGCGTCCTCAGCCATGCTATGGGGCACGAAATCAACGGCATCCCTCCTTATGAAGAGCCCCTCACCCGACAGCGGTGTTACTTTAATTGTGGTCCTCAAAAACGGAACTATGGCATTATACCAAATTATTGACTCCAGGTACATCAAACCACCAAGCACGCTATCCCTATACCTATACACCCTGGTACCCACTGCTGCGTAACCCCTCTCCATCATTAACAGTACGGCATTAAGGACTTGGTCGTTTGGGAACACGTCATCAGCATCGTAGAAGCCAATGATCAAGCCACTGGTGTGCTTCATGGCTGTGTTCATGGCTATGGCCTTAAGCCTACGCCCGGCATTATCATTGGTTATGACCTTTATGTTTAATGAACTCAGGAACCTCCCAGCGGCCCTTAACGCTTCATTGAACGTGTTCACATCATCCTTATCAATAACGATTAGAACCTCCAGTAGGTTCTTGGGATAGTTCTGTGACGAGACACTGTCAAGTGTCTTCTCAATACTCTGCTTCCTCTCCCTATAAACGGGTAGTACAATGGACACCTTGGGAAGGTTCTCAACCTGCATATTTACGGATGTTGGTTTTTCATATGCATGGACCCTTCTTGAAACGAAGTACTGCACAGCCCATAATGCCGTACCAATCATTATTAACACTTCCAATGCGGTAATTACGCTATCCTGCATACTATGGATGCCTATTATTAAGGGCATTTAAAGTATTTTATAACGTACTTAAAACCTCGCCCCCTTCTAGGGCAGGGATATGTAGTCCTCTAGGATTAGAAGGAGCGGTGCCTCAAAGACCTGAGTAGACTGTATGAAAGGGTAAGTCAAGTGGGGGTTTTGAGGAGGAGTTGATGGATGTTGGGTTCGGTGAATTAATACGTATCATTAGGTGGCAAATGAGTAAAGGCATGGGAAGGAGTTTAGATGAGTTAACCCTAGGCGATAGGGTGTTCAAGTGCCCTAGGCGTGGGTTAATCATTGATAGGGACCTGAACGCAGGCATTAACATCCTAAGGCATGGGGTTGAGAGCCGCCCCTACTACCTGTGGAGCTCCACCAATACCCGTGGTTTTTCACCACGGGCAAGGCGGGGCAATAAAACAGGAAACCTCACCATCCAAGGTTGGGTAGCCCACCTACGTAGATGCGGCGTGAGCATTAACATAATAAGAGGTATTATCCGCTGTGATTAAAATGAGTATTTTAAATATTCTCGGGTGAAGGTGGTGATCGTGGATTTAAGCATCAGGATTATTCAGGAGGGTGATGAGTATCAAGTGATTATTGAGGGTGATGGAGTGACAAGGATCCTAAAGGCTCGCTCGATTGATGAACTCACTAATTCCCTGACTAATGAGATCAGGGATTTACTGTCAATTAAGGAAAATACGGAAACCCTAAAGTCAAGTGCATGCACCCTGAGGGGTTGGTACATTAGGTTACCGGTAATGAAGCTCCTGGACATAGTGGCTTTTCTTACGAAGAATAACCAGGGTGACGCCACAGAGAATCTACTGAAATACTTGGATACGCATGGGCTTAGCAGGTCGAATTACAGGGTGATCGTACCAACACTGTCAGCGTTGGGCCTTTGGAAGCAGGGCAGATTAACCAGGGAGGCTGAGGAGTTGGGTAAGGCCGTGATTGACGGAAGTCAGGAATTACCTAACTTGCTGTATAGGATAGCCATTAGGAATTGTATGTTGAGGGACGTCATCGATAAGTTGGCCGAGGGCTACCCAATGAATGATGCAATAAAGCTTCTGGGCTTAACCAGGAGGGATGAGATCAATTACACGATAAACCTGCTGGAGATCATAATGAGTGGTGACGAGTTTAAGTGCCTTTACTACACCAAGGCCCTTGGGAATTACCTAAGGAATGGTGGTTGCTTCACTGCGTTGGATCTACCGAGAGGTTGCACGCTGAATCAGGTTGTTGCAATCTTCAATTATTTAATGAACAATAAGGGTTTTCATATGATGAGTCTCCTAAATGATGTTGATGTAACTGTGAACCTGGGCTCCGTAACTGCGCAGTTGTATGATGATTACGCATTGATCATTCAGGGTAGTAAGCCCGTCGGTGCCTTGATTGGCGAGGTCATAATTACCAACAGTAATTATGCACCTAGGGCTAGGGAGGCTGTGGATAGGCTTGAACCAATAGCCACAAAAATAACGAGACTCAATAACCTAGCCTTCAGTATGATAATAGTACCCATAGTAATAAGGGATGAATGCCCAAGGGTGAAGGCCTATGTTATGGTTGGTAATAAAATGGGTGATTGGATTGCGAGGGTTTTTGACCTTCCCTGAACCTAGGTTTCCTTGGCGTAAATACTGACGAGTGACCTGAACCCCATCTTATTGTAGAAGTTTATGGCTATCTGGTTCTGTGTTGGGAATTCAGCTGTTATTAACTGGGCACCTTTCTCACGAAGCATTGCTATGGCCTTCTCAAGCATCATCCTTCCCAACCCCTTACGCCTGTACTCAGGCATTATGTAAAAATCGACGATGGCGCCCTCAACACTCGGTGAATAAAAGAACCTCTCCCTAATGTCTGCCTTTACGAACCCAACTATCTTACCCATGTCCTCGGCAACGAGTAACAAATGATCCTTGCCATTACGAATCGCGTTTACTAGGTACTCCCTGGCGCGCTCTGCACAATCATTCCTTGCACTGAATAACGGGTCAAATTCACTATTTAGTCTTTTTAACCTGACCGCGAGGTCGACCAATACCTCCACGTCGCCTTCCCGAGCCTCCCTAATTGTAACCATACCGAGGAAAAGGAGAATTCACCCCTTAAAAATGCTTTTATATCAAAGAATATCCAGGAAAGCAATGGGTAAGCAATCCCCAGTGCCGTTGTTGGTTAATGGAAGGAGGAGCGATGGTAGGTTACCCGATGAGCATAGGTCGGTGAAGATGGAGGTGGGTGTGATAAACAATGCCGAAGGTAGCGCATTGGTTGCCTATGGCAATACGGTAATACTCGCCGCTGTCTATGGACCTAGGGAGGTGCCTCAGAAGCACCTTGAATTACCTGATAAGGCAATACTGAGGGTTAGGTACCACATGACGCCGTTTAGTACCTCAGAGGGTAGAAAGAGCCCTACACCGTCTAGGAGGGAGATTGAGATATCTAAGGTAATCAGGACTGCCCTGGAGCCTGCGGTGATCCTTGAGAGGTTTCCGAGGACCACCATAGATGTCTATCTAGAGGTGTTGCAGGCTGACGGTAGTACCAGGGTCACTGGAATAACAGCGGCATCCCTAGCCCTCGCTGACGCTGGGATCCCAATGAGGGATTTGCTCGTTGGTGTTTCCATAGGAAAGGTATCGGGCACCATAGTGGTTGACCTAAACCAACTTGAGGATCAGTATGGTGAGGGTGACATGCCCTTCGCAATCATGTATGGGCATGGTTTAATAACACTCATGCAGGCCGATGGTGAGTGGCTACCTAGTGAGATTAATCAGGCGGTTGAGCTCGCCTTTAAGGCTGCTGAAAGGATCTATAAGATGCAGAAGGACGTACTTAAGAGTAAGTATACTGAGCCATCAGTTTCATTGATGACTTAAAACCATTAATATCGAAACAAATAAAATTAAAAGGCTTAGGTAGCGCCGCTTTTTGAATGCTAAGTGTAACTCAGGAGAAGGGCGTTGTTCCAAAGCTTAAGCAGGAGGTTATGAAGAAGATGATCGAGCAAGGCGTTAGGATCGATAATAGGGGCCTGAATGATTATAGGGCATTGAGTATTAGGGTTGGGGTTGTGAAGACTGCTGACGGGAGTTCACTGGTATCCCTCGGTAATACCAAGGTAATGGCGGGTGTCAAGGTTGAGATCGGAAAGCCCTTTGAGGACACGCCTGATGAGGGCGCATTAATCGTAAACCTGGAGATCGCGCCTACGGCGTCCCCAGACGTAGAGCCTGGGCCACCTGATGAGAATGCAATTGAGGTTGCCAGGGTGGTGGATAGGGCGATAAGGCACAGTGGCTTCCTGAACTTCAAGTCTCTATCAATAGTCACTGGCAAGCATGCCTGGTTTCTCTGGGTTGATGTTTATGTGCTTAACCACGATGGTAATCTCGTGGACGCATCAACAATAGCCGCAGTAACCGCATTAATGAACACGGCATTGCCTAAGGTTGAACTCGACCCAGCAGGTAATATACTAAGAATAGATAGGGGTAGTAGATCACCGCTGTCACTGAACATGGATAAATTACCACTAACAATAACCCATGTTAAGATTGGTAATTTCCTCCTTGTGGATCCCATACGTGAGGAGGAGGACCTATCTGATGGCGCCTACATAACTGGCGTGGCTGGCGGTAGTATTGTGTCGATACAAAAGGTGACAGGCGCCTTTACTAAGGACGAAGTGAATTACATGGTGAGTAATTCCATTAATCAATACGTAAAACTCAGGGAATCCGTAATAAATATCATGAAGAACCCACCGACGGACCTTCAACTCTAACTCAGTCCTCAGCGGTTTCGTCACAAGTCAGGGCTGCAAACCATCATCACTTAAGAAATACTTATCAAAATTAATTAAAGGGCTTGCGCATTAGTTAATGATGGCTAATGTAGGCATTAAGTTCGAGGATTACGTTGCCGAACTACTGAGTAGGCTTGGGCTTAAGGTCCTTGATAAGAGGGCCAGGGTTACGGTTAATGGAATTGAGGTTGGCGAGGTCGATATAGTTGCCGAGGACAACGCAGGTAATAAGTATGCCGTTGAGGTTAAGTCGGGTAAGGTTGATGTGAGCGCCATTAGGCAGGCATATGTTAATGCCAAGGTATTGAACGCTAAGCCATTGATCGTTGCCAGGGGTTTCAGCAACGATTCAAGTAAGGCATTGGCTGATGAGTTAGGTGTTTCTGTGATAAACCTTGAGGAGGCCGTTGTTTTAACAATTGATGAGTTAAGGACCGTCATTGAGAGTGTCATTTACGAATCCGTTGGAGACTTAATAAATACGGTGTTTACGTTAGCCACGAAATCATGCGATGCCAAGGCTAGGGCCATCATGGATGCGGTAATTAATTGCAACGATTGGAACTGCGTATGCGATAAACTGGGTGTTAACCAGGGCGATTGCGGTTCCCTAATAAGCGATATCAAGAGGGAGTTAGGGCTTGGTAACTTATCACTGAGTAAGTTAAGGACCGCTATCCGACTGTATAACCTGGTTTCCCTATTGGTAAATTCATGCAACAAGGGAAACACTTAATTAGGATTCTACGTAGTAACCGACTAATGAAGATAGACGAATTATTGAGGGAGTATAGGTCTGTGTGGGCAATTGATCACGCAAGGTCATTACTGGAGTGGGACTTGGAGGTTAACATGCCAGTTGAGGGCACCGCCGCACGCGGTGAGGCACTGGCGCAATTAACCCTGATCCGGAGGGAGTACCTACTTCGGCTTAGAGATTTGGTTAGTAAGTATAGGGATTTCAAGGACCTCAGCGACCTTGAAAAGGGCGTGATTAGAGTTCTAGATAGGGAATTGAAGTATTATACCCTGATACCTCCTGAGGTACTTGAGGAGCTTGATAGGACAGCAACAAAGGCAGCCGTCATCTGGAGAGAGGCCAGGAGGGAATCCAACTTCAGTAAGTTTAAGCCGTATTTATCGAAGATCCTTGAGTTGGAGAGAACTATTGCGGATAAGCTTGGTTATGAGGGGCACCCATACAATGCACTCCTTGACTTATATGAAGAGGGATTCACAGTTAATGACGCTGATCATGTCTTTAACACATTACTTCCCAACCTAAAGGCGTTGCTTGATAAGATAATGAGCGAGGGCAAGTACCCAAGTAGGCATCCGCTTGAGGATGTGCCCTATGATGTAAATGTAATGAAGTCAATCAATGAGGAATTACTTAGGGTACTGGAGATGCCTGTGGGTAGTAGGTTCAGGATGGATGTATCGGCCCACCCATTCACAACAGGTATATCAATCAATGATGTGAGGATAACCACTAGGTATGAGGGAAGGGACTTTAGGTCAACCATGTTCTCCGTTATCCATGAGAGCGGGCATGCAATGTATGAGTTAATGATTGACCCATCCCTTGATATGACGCCAGTGGGCCGTGGTGTCTCCATGGGCGTTCATGAAAGCCAATCTAGGTTTTGGGAGAATATTATTGGTAGGAGTAGGGAGTTTGTGCATTTAATATACCCGTTACTCAAGGAGAGGTTGCCGTTCCTTAGGGACTATAGCGAGGAGGATATTTATAGGTACTTCAATATTGTTAGGCCGAGCCTGATTAGGGTTGATGCTGATGAGGTTACGTATAACTTCCACATAGCCCTTCGTTATGAGGTTGAGAAAGGATTGATAGCTGGTAAGCTTGATGTGTCTGACTTGCCGTCATTATGGAATGACTTTATGGATAAGTACCTGGGTGTTAGGCCTAGGAATGATGCTGAGGGTGTTCTTCAGGATATTCATTGGTCCCAGGGATCCTTCGGCTACTTCCCAACCTACACGCTGGGTAATGTTGTTGCTGGCATGATATATGCAAAGCTACCTGGGCTTAGGGATAAGGTCGCGGGCAGGAGGTTTAATGAGATTAGGGAGTTCCTTAGGGATAAGATCTGTAAGTATGGTGCCATATATCCACCCAAGGAGTTGCTGATGAGGTCATTTAACGACACGTATAACCCAACTTACCTGCTTAATTACTTACGTGAGAAGTACCTTGGTTGAGACTTATTGGGTTCTTAAAAAAGACTTAAAAGGTATTGATTGTTCATCATTGATGTATGGGGATTGATATTGAGGAATTGAAAAGTAAGATAAACCCAAGGCTGAGGCCAATAATATGGCGAGACAGTGACAACACCCTAGTATTACTTGACCAAAGAAAGCTACCCTTTGAGGAGACGTACGTGGAGTTACGGGATCCACAATCCACAGCCGACGCAATTAGGCAAATGATAGTCCGCGGAGCACCGGCGATAGGAATAACCGCGGCCTACGGAATGGTGCTAGCCATAGCCCATGGCAATGCATCAACACTTGATGAAGCTCTCAATGAACTAGCGAGGGCTAGAGACGCTTTGAATGCCGCAAGACCAACTGCTCAAAACCTATTCTGGGCTACGGAAAGGATGCTTAGTACGGCCAGTAACGCCATACATAACGGTAGCGCCAAGAGCGTGAGAGAATTACTTGGCGTAATGAAGAGGGAGGCTAAGGCTATATTTGATGAGGAGTTTGACGCAGAATTAAGAATGGGGATTTATGGTCTTGAGAAGGTAAATGACGGAGACACCATACTGACACAGTGTAATGCGGGTGGTCTAGCCACAGGTACAGGTATTGGCACTGCCACGGCACCAATAAGGGTTGCGCATGCACTGGGTATTAGGGTCTCCGTGATTGCGCCTGAAACAAGGCCTTGGCTTCAGGGCGCCAGGTTAACCGTGTATGAACTTATGGCTGATGGTATACCGGTCACGTTGATAGCTGATACGGCAGTTGGTTACGTAATGTATAGGGGTATGGTGAATAGTGTAATGGTTGGTGCAGATAGGATACTCAGGGATGGGCATGTTTATAATAAGATCGGCACTTTTAAGGAGGCCGTGATCGCCCATGAGCTCGGTATACCATTTTACGCCATAGCGCCTTCATCAACCTTCGACCTAAGGAGTAGGGTTGAGGATGTGAAGATTGAGGAGAGGGATCCGGATGAGGTTAGGAAGATAAGGGGTGTTCCAATAGCCCCTGAGAATGTCCCTGTGTTTAACCCAGTGTTTGATGTTACGCCTCCTAAGTACGTGACCGCACTAATAACTGAGAGGGGAATTATATACCCGCCCTTTGACAAGAATGTGCCTAGGGTATTAAGCGTTAGATAACCATTTAAGGGATAAACCAAGTCCCCTTGCATACTCCCTATATGCGTTCACCACCTTTCCATACCAACTGGACAAGGCGCTGGGATCCGTTGGGTATGTCTCGTATAAAGACTTTATCTCATTCATGTACCTCAACGCAAGCCTTAATTTGGATGCGACGTCAGGTACCTTCATTAGGCGTAGGCCTATTTTCAACTTGTCAATAAATGATAACTCCAATGAACCCCTCTCTGATATTTCCAATACCTCGTCCTCAGTGAGGAGCCTTGCCCTTAGACCTCTGTTGAGTTGATCATCAGTGAGCGTCTGAAGCATTAACCTAAACACGTCAAGCATTGCCTGCTTTGTGCCATAGGCCTTCAAGTACTCAAGGTTATACTTCCACAAGCCCCTCTCTGATACGTCGTTCCTCTCAAAGGCATCAATCACGGCCTTTGAAGCCAACTCAGCCGAGAGAAGGGCAGGCCCTATACCGCCACCATGTACTGGGTTCACGGTAACCGCGGCATCACCAACCGCAAGGAATCCATTGGCTACTAGCGATGGTAATGGCCTACGTGTCGGTACAATACCACCACCCACATGAATTATCTTCCTACCCCTAGTGTATTGGCTGTTGGCTAGGTACCTATCGTAATTATGCCTCGGGTTTATACCATTCTCCTCACTTAGTTTACCCCATAGACCAAGCCCAATGTTCATTGTGTTTGAACTCTTCGGAAACAACCACCAGTAACCACCAGGAGCTATTTTAGAATCAAGGTATATCCTTATGTACTCTGGTCTCTCGATCTCATAATCAACCTGTATCACCTCCCTATACGCATTAGAGACGTCCTCAGGTAATAATGGTTCCGAAACCCACCATTCGCGGGGAAGCCTACTTCTGACGACGGCGCCAACGCCGCTGGCGTCAATGACGACCTTAGCCTTGAAATCCTCAACAGAACCGTTAGGCTTCAAGACCTTAATGCCGGTAACTGAACCATTCTCTATTATTGGTCCCTGAACCTTATGGTTATCGAGCACATGAACACCAGCCCTCTCAGCCTCTCCTATAAGCCACCTAGCCCATTTAGCCATGTCTAGTCCGAAGCCCTTGCCGAGAACCACGTACTTTATGGATAGGTCAGGACTATAGAGCTCCGCGCCTTCATACCGTATCATGAAGACGTCACTCGGTGGCTTAATTACCATTCGATCAATGTGGTGAACACCGATGGCATCACCCGTAGTCTTGAACACCTTGTTCCTGCTCTTCATCTCTATGAGGGCTACATTAAAACCTGCCTTGGCAAGTATATATGAGGCATAGGAACCACCTGTGCCTGCGCCAACCACTATAACATCAAAATTCTCCATACCAACAACGATGTGCTGAAGGAAATTTAAGTATTAAGGGCTTAGTAGCGATTAATTACTTGATTGGCAATTGTAAAATCTCGCCTGGCTTTAGAATGAATACCTTAACGTCGGGAAGCATTGACTCCGCAAGTTCCTTAAACTGCTGTGGGTCCTGCTTAATGTCTGGGAATGTATTGTAATGCATTGGTATTGCTGCCCTCGGCCTCAATAGTGTTAATGCGTAGGCTGCTTGCCTGGGATCCATGGTGAAGAGGCTGCCTATTGGTAGCATGGCGACATCAATCTTAAATAACTTGCCCAGTAGGTCCATCTCGCTGAAGAGCCCCGTGTCCCCAGCATGGTATATCGTGGCCTCGGGGGCCTTTATTATGAAACCCACGGGCACTCCCCTGCTGGAGCTATGTAGCGCAGGTGTTACGTAAACCTCGACTTCACTCGATAACTTAGCAAAACCACCAACATTCATACCTATGGTGTTCTTAACACCCTGCTCGCTCAGGTAATTCACTAGTTCGAATACGCCGATAACAGTGGCATTGGTCCTCTTGGCTATATCCACGGTCTCGCCCAAATGATCAAAGTGGTCATGCGTTACGAGAATGTAATCAACACTCGTAACTTCATTAAGGGATACCGGAGATAGTGGGTTTGAGATCCATGGATCTATTAGTATCTTCTTTCCGCTTAGCATTATCTCGAAGGCCGCATGACCAAGCCATTTAATGTATGATTGCGCACTCATTAACCTAGGTAGTTCCTAATGTTAAATAAGTTTTACGCGATCACCTCCTCTTAATTGTGAGGAGGAGCTTGATGGCCCTTGAGTGCGGTGCGTATATCATTAAGTCATCAATTGCAATACCATACTTGTCTACCAATGCCTTTATTAATTCATTAATACTGGCAAACCTCATTGGTTGTTCAAGGTATATCTTTATACTGACCTCAAGCCCTTGTTTCGAATCCCTTACACTAACCCGCGTGAACTTCAATGACTTCGTCTCAAGGTTCTTAAGTACTTTATCCACAAGCTCCTTTAATTCGCGTTGTATTGATGATGCCACCACTAATCCATTTAATGAATATTATTAAAGATTAATTGTTACTGGCTGGGTTACTTTAGGTATTCCATTAATGACTTGCTCATGTACTTGTTGATCAATTGCTCAAGTGTATAGGCATTACCTAAATCCTCGGGTTTAACGAGAAGGCCCTCCTTACTCGTGACAGGGAGGAAACGCCAATCGTCTCCCCTAAACTTTATGGCAACGTAGGCATCGCCCTTAGCCCTCTGGGCAAACTCAAGTAGTCTGGCTATCTTCTCCTCCTCGATTCTTATGGGGTTTCTTTCTGATCTGTACTTAGCCTCGAATATTAATACGAAGCCAGGGCCCATGGCGACTATATCAGGTACAAACCTCTTCCTAACGCCACCGCCCGATGAGCAACCCCTGAGAACGGCTAGGCCCATATCCCATAACTTATTTGCCAAAGCCCTCTCGTGTGCCGAACCCTTTCTCTTTGGCAGACTCATGATTTAGTCAACCCTCATCTCCCTAACTAAGTCCACGCTTGGGCATAATAGGATGCATAGTGGATTTATTGATTTGCCACAGAAGTCGCAGTTGGCATTTATGATTAGTTTATTATCGTCAGTGGAATTGCTCCTGGTGATACTGTTATACATCTCTGCTGTTTTTATGTCATAGGTGAACACGAGCCGTGAGCGGGAGACCAAGTCTATGCTGTTTACCGTACCCCCTCTAATTAATACATATAAGTCCCCCCCTGAGTCCACGTAGTCGATTAGCCAATTAACAATGGGTTTTGGTATCCCTCCAGGCAATATGGGAACCCTGTTGCTGATTACAGGGTCTATAAATAACTCATTGGGTAGGTTGAGTAGGTGTGGCCTTAATTCCATGAATTTCGTCAATGCATCCAGCGTAAGCCCAACGACCGTGTTTACGAGACTCGTCACATACCTAAGCCAGGAATAACCAACACCAGGGCCCAGTATTATTATGGATCTGTCAAATGTGTTGATTGCCCTTGGTATTTTTGCGTGAAGTTCATCATTGATCCTGACAATACCGATTACCTCCTTACCCAGGGACTTTATTTTTCTAACCAGCGTTGTGTTGACCTCGTTATTTATCTCAATTGCTAATTTACCCGTAAACACTAACCTTGGTATTCGCCCTATGTCCTGGTCAATAACAGGCACTGCCTCCAGGTACATAACTAAAACTCCTCCTCTTCCTTACTGACCTCCTCATACAACGCCCCTATGTCTTTAAGCACATCATGAATCTTAAAAACTGCGTCCTTAACCTGCATCTCCTTCTTGGCGCCTGTGCACACTATCTTTCCGGAGCTGAATATTAGGAGGACGACCTTTGGGTCATCCATCCTATAGATTAGGCCAGGAAACTGCTCGGGCTCGTACATCGAGTTCTCGAGCATCAAGGCCGACTTCTCAATATCGACCTCTGCATGCAGGTTGCCGGAGGCCACTATGTTCTGTACCTGAATCTCCGGCGTGATTGGTACGTCAGCCCCATGCTCATTAAGCAACCTAACTAACTCCTTAACGGCTCTCTTAAGTTCATTCTCACTCTTAGCACCCGTGCACACCATCTTACCCGTCCTAAAGATCAACGCGGATATTTTTGGCCTCTGAAGCCTGAGGATCAAGCCAGGGAATTGCTCGGGGTTATACTCAGCCGCGGGGAGCCTCTCTGCGAGCTTGTCAAGGTCTAAATCAACGCCAAGATTTACCGTAGCAACAATATTCTCAATACGATAGGTGGGATTTGGCATTATTCATGATTTAAAAAAGCACTTAAAAAACCTTTCCGACACAACCATAGGCGTAATACCAAACTCATGGAGGTTATGAAGTATAGTTTATAAATGGGTGCATTAAGTCAATTAATCGATCAGGCATGGGTGGAAAGAAGAAACCAACATTATCACAATTAGCCAAGAAACAGGACAAGCAACAACCGGCGCCGGCGAAGCCGGCAGCCAAGGGCAGGAAGACGACAGCTGAGGAAAGACAAACCGCCAAAGCCTCCCTGGTGGAGCCTAAACTACTCAGTGACGTTGAGAAGGAGGTCACGAAATGGGAGTACGTAACGCCATACTTGGTGGCGAATAGATTCAACACAAAGATAAGTGTTGCCTACCAAATATTGAGGACGCTCGCGGGCAAGGGAACACTGGTACTCGTTTCAAAGGGACACAGGACAGAGGTATACACGACACCGGAGCGGCTTAGGCAGATCGCCGCATAGGACTAGGTGAATAGGGAGTCAAGTCTGACCTTAACAAAATCCTTGGGTAATTCCTTAATCCTATTAACCACGCCAGGTTCCACGACTTCCACAAGCCCCATTTTCCTAAGTGCCCTTAAAACACTATCCTCAATCCTAAGCGTACTCTCATTAATGCCACCAAACTGCTTGGCTATATCGATCTTTAGCCTCAACTCACCAACACTCCAGTACCTATATAAGTAGGTCAACATCGCCATGGCCACCTTGAGGGCATCCTCCCTATTCTGCGGTAATTCCTCGCCAATAACCCTCCTAAGCGCCGCCACAAGGCTATCCGTTGATGTGAAGGAAAAATCATAATTCTCAGGCCTCTCAATGTTTATGGCAGGGCTACTTACCCCACCAGTCTCATTAGGCTTAGTACTACCCTCCTCAGTGGTTGCTTCACCATGCTCCTCCACCTTGGTGGGTTCCTGCCTTTGCGGAGTCTCCGCCTTACTTGGTTGCTCAGGGGCGCTTTCCCTAATTTCACTGGATTCCCTTGTCTCGGTCTGTCTTTCCTCCTTAATTACCTCAAGGATACTCGAACTCCTGCTGGTTCTTTGCCTGGTTTGGCGTTTAACGGGCGCTACGGCTTTTGCCGGTTCCCCAGGCACCTCTATGTATGTTGGTATTGATAATTTAATGTCATTGCCTCCAATCCTCATTGTACCAACCACGTACTCCCCTGATGATTTGAGTTTCTTTTCACGAATTAATTCCCTGATAAGTAGGTAAAGTAGTACATTACCAATCTTATTTGCGGATGCCCACTTCAATAGATCCTGGTGGCTAACCCTCTTGCTCCTCATTATGTATGTGCTCAGTGAGATCTTCAAATCCTCAAAACCAACCACAGTAATTCTCTCCCGAAAGAACTCTTTTATACTTACTCTATAAGTATTGCTACAATGAGTAGGGACTTTGATGATTTTAGTGTCATATTATTGAGACCAAGGAGAGTGCAGATACTTAGGTTATTGATTAGTCAGGGTACCATGAAGATCTCGGACATTAGGAAATTATTGAATGCGCCCGCCTCGTCTCTTTACTATGACATTGAGATCTTGAAGGCCAATGGACTTATCATTAAGGATGGCCCGTACGTAAAGATAACCAGTAAGGGAAGGGCATTAATTGAGAAAGCCGATGGGATATTGGCTCAAGGCCCCAGGAAACCTGGTGCAAAGTCCGAGGAATTAACCAATATTCTACTTATGAGGCCGCTGACGATAAACATGTATAGGCTTGGACCAAACGCCCTCCTTATCTACTCAACCATAATAATAGTCCTTGGGTTAGTTATGGCATTCATGCAGGGTTATGAATTATTACTACTTATCTTCGTTGAGAGTAATTACCTAGTGCCTGTCGGTATAACCACCGTGTCGATACTGGCCTACCTAGGCATTGCACTATTCATTTACAGGTATTTGCTTAGTAGCGAGATCATAGACCTCAAGTTACTGAGCGGGATCCTCGCCTCGTTGATACCGATGTCATTATACCCAACAATAATGACGTTAATAACGCCCTGGGTGGCACCATTACCGCTCTCCATAATTGACGCCCTACTGAAGGCTTTATTGCCCCTCGCCAGCTTAATAGTACTTGCCACCGTGCTCTCAATGACCTCGGGAAAACCCGTGGAGTACTCCCTGCTTTTTGAAACGATTTTCCTACTAATACCATCAGTCATAATATACATTGCCCTGTTTAAGTGAAGATGAGGATCGTAATACTAGACAACGTTTACTCCCCAGCTGAGGACTCATGGCAAACGGCTGAGTTGCTTAGCTGGATCGTGGGTAATTACGTGAGTAATGAAGAGCCGCGGGTAATAGATGTAGGTTCAGGCACCGGTGTATTGGCATTAACGGCACTACTGAGCGCAATGAATAAGGGGCGCGTCGCGTGGATCATCGCAATAGATCATGATCGCAGCGCCGCAATTAACACTAGAATTAACCTCGCTAATAACGGGCTTTATCAATATGCTGACGTCGTTTCGATGAATGTCCTCGATGCGATTAGAGGTGGAGTTCGTATTGACGTTATTGTTAGTAACCCTCCATATCTCCCTGGTAGTTGGGATGAGGATTGGAGGATATTCGGCGGCCCCGATGGTAATAATGTGACCAGGCAATTAATAACCCATGCATGTGGCGGTAATGCCCTCCTAATTGTGTTAACGCAGTCCTCCTTGTCGAATTGGGAGGAAACCACTAAATTACTGAGGGATTGCAATTATAGGTTGGTCATGATTAAGGCATCTCATTATTTTTTCGAGGATATAATAACCATGGTCTTTTTGAAGGTTAACCATTGATTTTAGGGATATTAACTGAACTGCTCGATTGCTAGGTTAAGTAGCGCTTCACCAACGTCCGACGCGTACTCAGCGATCCTGTAGATGCTATCTAGTATTAACTTTGCTGATGCAGCTGCCTGTGTGGTTAAGTTGTAATTAGCCAGTGAGGAACCCAGTGAATCCGTGGTTGTCCGGATTTCGTATTTCACCGTATCAATTATGTAATTAACTTCCTTAGTGTCTAGTCTCTCCATCATGACCTTGCCAATGTTATTCATTATTGCTGAATCCTTGGTGAGCAGGTCACTGAAGCTTTGTCGAAGATCCTGCGGTATTAAAAGCACGTACTTATTCTCCAGGTTGACTATTTCCCTGGCTATCTTGACAGCATGGTCAGCCGCCCTCTCCAGCGACTTATTGATTATAGCGTATTCAATGATACTCCTTGGGTCCTGAATACCAGACAGACTGAGGGCGTGCTTACTGACCAAGACCCTCTTTAACTGCCTATTTAGTAGCCAGTAGAATTTGTCAACCTCGTTATCCCTCTCAATTATATCCATGGCTATTGAACCATCACCATTCTCCACAGGGACCTTAAGGTCATCTATCATGCCAACCACGGTCTTCACGAGCTTTATGATTATATCCTTAATATTAATGTCAGGGACATTAACGAGGTTTTGAATGACGAGTGTGTTTCTGCCCTCCTCGATGATCTCAACGCCGGTCAGCTTCCTCCGGACTACATCCTTAACCTGCTTTTTCAAGTTTAATGTCGATATGTCGAAGTTAAGCTTAAATAGATCATAACCAGACAGGTAATGGGCCAGTAGGACCCTCTCGAGGTGATCCATGTTAGATACGTCCTGGGTCACGTTTATTGATGACTCAAGTAATGGCGCCTTAACCATTTTCTTGGGCACTATAAGCAATGATAGGTCTGGCTGCGGTATTACCAATACCTCATCGCCTGGCTTAAGGTCAACCTGCCTAGTCCACTCCTTTGGCAGGGACACTATTAGTGTTGCACCACCTGTTAATTGGACCCTCCTTGTTTCCGGCTCAAATTTCACTATAGACATCACGAACTAATAATTAGACCCCTATAAATACCTTATCCTAATAAATCAGTAATTATTAATCACATGGTTTTTAGAGATGAAATATTTAAGCCATATTCATAACTATTCTATTAAAACCTCCGTCTCGGCTATACTACCTAATTTAGGAATAATTACCTGAAGCACGCCATCCCTATAGGCCGCCTTTGCCCCATCAACCTTAAGCCTCACACCAAGCTCCACCTTCCTATATACCCTAAAATTACTTAGTCTCTCCAGCCTAGCGGCCTTACCGACAACTGGCAATGGCTGTGGCTCAGCCGCAATCTCCACATAGTTATTACCAACCCTAACCTTAATACTATCCTTCTTAACGCCAGGCAGATCAGCGAGTATTATTATTGAGTCACCATTATCGATTACATCCATGGGCGGCTCCCTCGTCACAAGCCTTGGATCAACCACATTAGCCAACTTACTAATCAACTCATTTATCCCAGCCTCCACCTTATTTATGCCCACCGCAATATCAGTAGTGTTTTGTTCCATCGTCATGGTTAAGTAATAACCACGGTTAATAATTACCCAAACACATTAATTAAACGATACTTCATGAATCACACATGAATAATACAACCTATTAACATGCCAAGTAACGAAGGAAATCCGTTGAAGGCACGTTTAAATAACGAGTAACTCCTTAATGAGGTTACCGGTGGCGAACCTATCTGGTAGGAAGGGCTTCATTATGGGATCAACAACACCATCAGCGATATACCTAGCGAGTAATTCAGCGGCATATGGCCCAAGCATGAAACCATGCCCTGAGAAACCGGAAAGTACGTAAACACCCTCCGGCCATGTGCTTGACCTACCCATTACATGACTGTGGTCAGGGGTCATTTCGTAGTAACCAGACCATATTCTCATAACTCTTATATTCCTAAGGCTTGGGATCAACTTCACTGTTTCCCTAGCCCACGTGGTTAACCAAGTAAATGTATTTCCATATGGTAAAAAGCCCTCACCGCCCTCAAGCTCAACGCTACCCAATATCTCTCCTCTCATGGTTTGCCCAACGTATAGATTAGTCTCAGTATCTATGACGTATGTGTTGATTAATGGCCTCACAGGCTCTGTAATACCGATCTCCCTCCTAGCGGGTTTTATTGGTATGTCGATGTTAAGGGTTCTCTTCATGACTTCCCCAGTCCATGCACCAGCCGTGAATATGACATTCTTCGTCCTCACAAAGACATCACCACTTGAGACGCTTGTAACCCTACCGTTCTCTATACCTATATTCTTCACCTCGGAGTATTCAAATACCTTAACGCCCAGGTCTAGGGACCTTTCGTAATAGCCCATCACCAGGTAATCATGGTGGAAGGCACCATCCTGAGGCCCAAAGATGGCGCCCACTATGCCCTGCGTATTTATGTATGGAAATCTATCCCTTAGTTCATCCACAGTGAGTATTTGGACGGGCACGCCCATGGGTTTCCATAACTGCTCATTAAGTTTTCCATAGTGCTCAAGAACCTCCTTACGCCTGGCAAGCCATAGGTAACCGGCCCTCTCGAATACCCCATTCCAACCAAGCTCACCGCTGAGGGACTCCAGCTTCCTAATTGCCCTGATCGCGAACTCAGTATTCTCCCTATTCCCAAAGTGAACCCTATACCTGCCCGCATTCCTTGTTGAGCTTCCAGAACCGACGTAACTCTTCTCGAGAACAACAACGGAGAAACCCCTACGGGCTAAGTAGTAGGCTGTCGCCAAACCAACTATGCCTGCTCCAATGACCACGGCATCCGCCGTTAACGAGATTAATCCACGACCCTCGCTCATCACTCACCACCCGCAAGGGTAGCCATTGGTATTGATGCCTCAGGGAACCTAATCCTCGGTAAACCAAGTTCACTGGGTTTCTTTTGGTATATGAAGCTTAGTATTAGGTTCGTGCTAATTAGGCAGAGTTTACCCTGGCAGGGACCAGTGCCTAAACCAACGGTCCTCTTTATCCTCTCCATACCTGGCAACCTTAGTGACTTATACTCCTCTTCCTCACCATGGAGGATCCTAACTCTAACCCTCTTTCCATGCATCAGTACTCTAGTGGCCTCTAGAACATCGTCTAGGGTAACATCCTCACAGAAACATAGGTATTGCCTTCTAGCACTCCTCAGGGCATTCTCCACGTCCTCAACAGACCCAGCGGTAGCCCACATTGGCGCATGCACCACATTAGGCTCAGCGTAATAACCACTGCCCTGAAGCCCCTCTTCAAATCTAAGTATTACATTATAGTAGGATGAATTAGTAGTAACCAGTTCCCTCTTGAGCTCGACTAGTTCCTTATCAAGAACGTCTTGGGTAACCAAGCCCTCCTTCATGCCTATGCTCAATGCAGTTACCCGTGCCTGCCTCACTACTAGGAACTCAGGTAATAAGCCACCCGCATCACCAACAACGTATACATTGGCAAGGCCAAGATCGCCGGTAAAGCCTCTCCTGGGTACTAAACCACCTATTTCCGGGGCATAGGCTATGGAGGCATTGAGTTGTGCCGGTAGATCAATGACGGGGACCCTCACGGCGCTCACAACGGCATCAACAACAACCTCCTCCCTCACCTGCCTCTTTGCCTTCTTACCCCTTATGTTTTCCAGGACAAGCCTTAAACCACCACCTGAATCCCCTGCATCGGTTATGTTCATGCCTATGAGAGACTTGATACCGAGAGAATCAACCTTATCCCTATATAAGTCACTCCTAATGACAGCGGAATTATCACCTAGGTAAACCTCAATTCCTGATTGAACAAGGTTCATGGCTACCCTAACACCCCAATCATCGCTACCCCAAACCAAGACCTTCCTGGGCCTAAAGCCCCACCACTTAACGAGCTTAAGTGTTGTCAGACCGGTGAGCATTCGCGGAGTGCCATTACCAGGAAAGACCAGCGGGACTTCCCTGAATCCCTGGGCGAGGACTAGATACTTATAACTGAATATGTATAACCTTGAGGAGTCCCTGGAGTGCCCAATAACAGCATCCTCAAGGAACCCATCAAAGACAACACCATTTAGCACAGCAACTTTATCGCTGACCTCCCTACTCAACTTGCTGATAAATTCACTGCCATGCCCTAGATCCTTAATTTCAGCATCATCAACCACCAAGTGACCGCCAAGGTAATTCTCACCCTCAACAATCGTAACCCTTAACCCAAGTTTACTTAATTCCTTGGCTGTTGATAGACCGGCTAAGCCACCGCCCACTATTAGTACGTCACTATTGACCCTAGTGCTGGTGATCCCTTCAGGTATGTTTGGTAATTCATTAATTGTGGATCTATTTAGGGAGTTTCGGGCGATATTGCGGGCCAAGGACCATAATGATATTAACAACCTGCTCCTGGGAAATGACGATGGACTTGCAAAGCCCCTAAGTAGGGAGGGAACACTGCTGGCTTTGCTTGGCATTACTGGCTTATCGCTGCATAGATCGTAGTATCCAGACGAGGCCCAGTAGCCCTCGCACCACCATTCGCAGCATATTACCCCCCTCGTCTCCCCATACCTTGAGCTATGCATGACGCCGTAGTTACCACGGCTAAGTTCCTCAATGATCCATGGCCGTTTACTCATCCAGGTCGTTTATGCATGGAATAATTATTAAGTTTTGTCCAAAGGTACTCTACTGGGTCTTTGGTGTTGCAGTCTTCACGTACTCGTCACATTTATTACGGTAAACGCAATAATTACATGATTGGGGCAATTCGCCGGATAACCTCCTCCTAACCAATGGACAGTGCTTTACGTAGTAATCAGGGTAGCATTTCCTGCAGATCACCAGGGAATTCCCTATGTAGGCTACCTCCCAAAACGTTACGTGCCTTCCGCATATACTACACGTGAAACTCACTTTCATTCACCCCTACTGTATCCCTAGTAACTATTGAGTTATTAAATTAAGTACTACCTATATTAATTTCCCCAATAATGGATCACATGTTTTGATTATGACCAACGTATTTGTTGATTGCCTGAGGATTGATGGATCAATAAGGTGCCCGGGGGATGGTGGATTCAGTGAGGTCATCGTGTTTGGCAGACATATTAAACTCAGGAAGGATCACCCAGCCATCGAACTCATGGGTAGACTTGATGAACTTGAGGCAACCGCTGAGTGGGGTATTCAGGAAACCAATAATTATGAGTTTAGGGTTATTGCCGCAATGACAGCTGCATTAAACACCTACCTAGCCACAGGCGACGATTCATGGCTTAAGCCCATTAAGGAATTAATTAGTAAAACATGTGATTTAGACAGTAAGGAGTTGGGGTGGTTCATACCGGGTGACAAGGGTACTGCACTACTTAACCTGCTTAGGGTCAAGGCCAGGGAGGCGGAGAGGACTGCCGTTAAGTTACTGGATGATGACCACCTACCCAGCGACAAGATTAGTGAACTAATTGGAATGCTTAATCAATTAAACAAGTACATAGCTCACATGATTTTCCTAAGCAATGTACGTGTGTTTAAGAACGTCAATGAAAAAATAAAGAACCTGCTTGGTTAAGTCTCGGCGTAGTAACCTTTATATTAATTATTTTTTATGCGGAGTGCAATGAGGTATACCGTAGTACTCTCAACAGTATTATTCATAGCGACCATCATAATATTAGTTTACTACGTGGTCTTTATGGATAATGGGCAGTTCCTTGTCGGCAATACAAATAAGGCGTTAGACCTACTGATGCTTTTCCTCGTTGTTGTATCAGGAATTATTACTGGCATAGTGTATTTATTTAACTCCAGAGCTGGAAAGAGTGGTAGTAATGTTCAAACCGTACAGTATTGAGGAGGGAGAATTCCTGGTTAAACTCGCCAGGAAGGCCGTCTATGAGTACCTACGTAGTGGTAAGGTAATCCAAGCACCACCCGATACCCCGCCTAAACTGTTTAAGGATAAATACGGCGTCTTTACAACAATAGAGGTATTCATGGGCAGGAACAGGAGGGGTGAACTCAGGGGTTGCATTGGCTTCCCACAGGCCGTTTATAATACTGTGAATGGAGTTATTAGGAGCGCCATAGCCGCCGCCACTGAGGACCCTAGGTTCGAACGCATGAGCACTGATGAGCTTAATAACGTGACGTTCGAAATCTCCGTACTAAGTCCGCTCGAGCTACTCGAGCCAGGTAACCCTAGGAGTTACCCTAACAAGATCGTGGTTGGCAGGCACGGTATCGTCATACAGAAGGGTTATTACTCAGGGTTATTGCTTCCTCAAGTACCTGTTGAGTATTGTTGGGACTCACTGACATTCCTAAATGAGGGGTGCATGAAGGCATTCCTACCTCCTGATTGTTGGTTGGATGAAGACACTTCAGTGCTAGTCTATGAAGCTCAAATATTTAAGGAGGCTGAACCTAATGGAGAGGTTATCGAACGAAATCTAATCGAGGAATTAAAAGGGTGCAAGAATGACGCTGCCAGTAAAGGCTGATTTACATACACACACGGTATATAGCGATGGCAGGGGCGAACCAAGGGATGTAATTAAAAACGCCCTAGACAGGGGTATAGGTATACTCTCAATAACTGACCATGACACGTTCAAGGGCTCACTCAAGGCGTTGGAATTCCTAAAAAATAACCATAAACAGGGAAGTAATGATGAACTCATATTCATTATTGGTAATGAGGTTAGAACACGAAGGGGTGATGTCCTAGTGCTATGTAGGGATTATCCAGGTAATGATGATATACCAAGGACAATACCTGACCTACTTGATTGGGTTTCAGGAAATAATTGCGTAGCAATACCTGCGCATCCCTATGATGCATTAAGACATGGTATTGGTGATGACGCACGAAAATATAGATGGCACGCAATAGAGGTGTTTAATGCCGGTGCCCTGCCTATATTTAACTGGATGGCTAAAAGAACCGCACGTGAGCTTGGTTTGCCTGGTGTTGCTGATAGTGATGCCCATGTTCCTGAGCTCGTTGGTGTTGCATATACCGTGTTTGAGCTTGATGATTTAAGCGTTGAGTCAGTATTCAGGGCGTTGATTAATGGGCGTGTTAAGGCCATGGCCCATTATCCAGGACCAGGATTACTAATTAAGAGGTTTTCCTGGTCCATTAGGCGTAGGCTGAGGTAGTTCAACTCTGTGGTTTGAGCACTTCCTCGATAAACCTCCTGAATAGCAGTCTAACTAAGCCGCTGCTCACTGAGTCCAGGTATTCCTCCACCGTCAAGGCCAGTGAGTACTCTCCATGCTTAATTATATACATATATTTACCATTATTGTAAAGGACCATGAAGTCTGCATTGTAACTAATGACTGACTTGATTAATTCCTCGTCGCCCGCACCCGCCTCACCAGTGTACTCAAGCATCTCCTTTCCTCTCATGAGACCCACGAATGATGCCCTGAACAATTCCCTGAATTCGGATAAGCTGGATGGCACATAACCCATCTGCGTAAAAGGCGGGTTTTGCTCAAGGCACTGCCTATTCAGTTGATCAATGTAATTCTTAAGTTCATTAACCTTTGAAAGTAGTAAGTCAGTGGTGTCCGCCGATGTCTGCTTGAGTATTTGAATTAATTCGTTCTCAATGCCCTTGATGATCTTCTCTAGCCTCTCAATATCCATAACCCTATCCGGCTTCTGCAATGGTTTGACCTCCATGGGCTTACTCTCAACAAGCAATACCCTACTACCCTGCCCACCAGGCGCCTCCTGGGGAACCAGTGGGTATTGCGTACTGGAGCTGGACTGCTGGGTTCTTTGTCCTTGTCTAGGCTGTGGAGTTCCTACCCCAACTCCCTGTACCGTAGTCTCCCCATGATTATGCCTCCTACGCTTACCTCCGAAATACCCTAGCCTATACAGTACGGCTAGAACTACGGCTATCGCAACGATCGCCACCACGATATATAATGTTGACCCAAGCTGTAGACCAGTCATTACCAATAGAAATTGAGAAAAATTAATAAAATTAATGCTTAATGGATAAAACTTAACCAAGACCAAGATAATGAACAATGTCCATCAGGTTCTTAATGCTGATTACCCGTGGATCTTTATAGTTACCGAGAAAGAACACCACCTCAACGCCTGTGTTTAGTGCCATCTCCACGTCATACCTCGAATCACCGACAACCACTACGTCACGAACACCAAGCCCCAACATGCTGAGTATCCTCATTAATGGCTCAGGGTCTGGTTTTCCCTTAGTAACCTCATCACCAGCCACGAGGGCATCTATGTATTTATCCAGGCCAGTCACCTCAAGTGCCCTCACGGCCACTCGTCTCGAACTTGAGGTAACGACACCCACGATGAAGCCCCTACCCTTAAGTATTCCCAGTAACTCAGGTGCGCCATTAGTGGCCTTAGCGCCACCTAGTAATGATAGGTAAATCTCATTCTTAGTTTGTAGTCCTTTTTCAGCGTTTTCATCGCCGCATAGTTTCCTCGCAATATCCAGTGCCTTGAGCCCCATTAGTGTGATGACATGCTCTGGAGCAGGCATGGGTAACCCAAGTCTTTTGCACGTTTCAATCCAAGATTTCACATGCAGTGGTACTGTATCCACCAAGGTGCCGTCTAGGTCAAAAATCACGGCCCTTATCCTCCTGGCGTCAGTCAGCAAGGCATCGTCATTACGATCCGCAGACCTATAACTCATCACAAAGATTGTGAGTTGGTATAGATTAAAAGTTTGTCTAATTCCTAGAGAAGCACCCTGTATAGTGAGGCTAGGATCAATGACATTAGGCTCGTGATGTAGATACCGTCAAAAACTCCAGCTCCACCGATCGATACGTAACCCCTCATGGTCCTTATGACCCTCCCCACATTCAATATGTCAGCGCCCAGTAATGTCGATAGGGAGCCCAGGCTGTAGGAGAAGGCCAGTGGATTTGCGTGGAGTAGTGTTGTTGCTATTAGGGTGAATATTAGCGTGAGAAGGACCGGCAATGATGTCGGTAGTGTAATACCGATATTGGGTATTATCCTCGAACTCTGCCAAATGATCAGTGAGGATATGGCTAGCGATGCCGCAAATGCTACGATGACTACAATGCTTTTTGTTAAATACTCGGTTATTAGGTATATCGATATTACTATTGGTATTACGGCACCACCAACATTCACCTCAAGGAATAATTTATCGACTCTCTGTATAATGATTGGTATTGGGAAGAACTTAATGAGGTCAGTGAAGGGCATGTAGTAGGTGACTTCGGCGATCATTATGTTCACGTAACTTGTCAATAATGAACCCAGCGTCAAGGTTAATGCTAATAATGGCTGAATACCAATACTCACCAGTACCAGGAATATAAATAACAATAGGGGCGATATCACCAGGAGTCCTATGAAAAGGAGAATGCTCATGGGTAATGAAAATCTGATGCCCAACCTGGGCTTTACATCGTATCTAGTTGACATGATCAATGGGAACTATGGTTGGGTTTAATAAACGTAACTAACTCAGCGGCTTAACGAGGAGCGTATCATCCTTGATACCGACGATTAGGACCTTTGAGTCTCTCCTAACGCTCTCAAGTGCCATAGCCCTCCAGTACTCGCCCCTGACTTTTACGTAACCGACCTCGTCCTTATTAATATCATCAACTGCAACCCCAACATCATTAATAGGCCAATATAACTTCTCGGAGAGAGGTTTAGTCCTTATTATGCCTATTACCTTAGCTGCGATAAAACCTCCAAAGCCACCAACAAAGGCAACCAGTGTGTAGAGGACTATCCTTGCCTCAACTTGGTTAGTGGCTATTAACCATGATGGGGATGAATAGGTTGGTTGCAGTAACACAATGCCCAGCACAGTAAGTACTAGGCCTGTAATGAACAGTGCCATGTGTGTTGTGAAGCCTGCATGAACATCTATGGCTATTGCCGCTAAGCCTATTATTAATAACGTCAGGCCTAGCCAGTTAATCGGTAATCCTGTCATTAATGGTATTAACATTAGAATAATGCCAACACCAGCTAGGTAGTAATGCCTTACTGCAAAACCAACAATAGCCAGTAATAGGCCTAGTCCACTCAGTAGGTCCTGGATAGTGGAATTTAGTAGAGCTTCATAGACCTGGTAACCAATGCCAGGCTGGTAATACGTAATTTCAGGATCAATCACGTAATACGTAACCCCATTTATCGCACTACCATTTATTTCATTAAGTAGTGAATTTATATTACTCGCCACGAAGTTTATGACACCGTACTTAAGCGCGTCCTCAGGACTAAGGTTAGTGTTGTAGAATACGCAGTCATGGGCAAAGGTTGCATTTCTATCCCTAAATTCAGCAACCTCAATGAAGTACTGACTGATTGCATTGAGTATCTTACTCTCGTTTATGAACTCTTCCTGCCCAGTTATTGGGTTTATCTCGACGGGTTGGCAGGAACCTATAACCGTGCTGGGGGCCATTGCGGCTATCGTTGTTGATATAAGAACCAACGTGCCCGCAGACCAGGCATATGAACCGACGGGATAAACGAAACCTATCACAGGCACGCTGGCGTTCTCAATACTCGACACAATACTCAACGCGGCATCTAATTCACCACCTGGTGTCTCGAATAATATCAATAACGTTGAGTTAGGCGTTGATTCAGCAAGTTGCAGCGCATTCTGTAGCTCCTCGTATGTTAAGTCCGTGATCTCGCCATTAAGGTTAAATACGTATACCTCATGAATAACATACGTATTAGAACCAGGCGTTAGTGCGTGTATTACTGGCGCCACTAATAATGCGGCGATAAAGATTACTAGTATTGACACCTCACGTTTCATCTTCATGGTTACCCCTTACGTTGTGCCTGAACCCTCTTGTTGCTTCTTAAGTGCAGCGGCGGCAAGCGTCGACATTGCTGTAACCTCCAGCGAACTGGGCACAACCAGGACCAGGTTATGCTCCTTGGCAACCTCCAGCAGGGTATCGAGCTGCCTAAGGGATAGGGATATCGTGTTCTTCGCATAGGTCTCCGCGGCCTTTAGGTACATCTGCGATGCCTCATAGTCAGCCTGGGCCAGAATAACCTTGGCCCTCCTCATCCTCTCAGCCTCTGCCTGGGCTGCCATGGCCCTAACCAGACTGTCAGGTAACTTTATGTCCTTTATGGCGACGGCAGTGACCTTAACGCCCCATGGACTTACGTGTTCATCAATGATCGAAGCTATCTTCTTGGCAACCTCCTCCCTCTGCGTGAGCAGTGTGTCCAGGTCAACCATGCCAATAACATCCCTTAAAACCGCTGCTCCCAGTGTCACCGTGGCGCTCCTGTAGTCAGTGACTGAAAGCACTGCCTTGGATGCGTCAATGACTCTCATGTACACTGCAGCGTCGATTGTGACCTCAACGTTGTCCTTAGTTAGGGCCCTCTGACTAGATAGGTCTATTGATAGGACCCTGAGGTCCATTGTTATGGGTCTGTCGATAACTGGTATGATGAACACAATCCCAGGACCGTAAATACCCTTGTACTTACCAAGCCTAAGCTTAACGATCCTCTGGTACTCAGGGACTATCCTAATTGAGTACGCTAGTATAGCTATGACTATTATTAGTAGTACTATTGCTAGAAATGCCGCAACTATTAATGTGCCCGCCTGAAGTAATACTTGAGCAAGCATTGCCTTATTCTTTCCAGGGATCTTAATAAACCTTGTTATCTACCGTAAAAATTAGAAAATTCACAACGTGTAAAATTATCAATCTATTAACTTAACGATATGCACCACGCTCACCCTTATCCTTTAAGTAATCACCCAGTGCTATCAGAGCAAAGCCCATAATGAGGAGTAATATACCGATACCAAAGAGGTGAAGGGTCGCTGGATATTGTCCTATGAACACGTTAACAACATAACCATCACCCACATAAGCACAGTGCGATCTGCCAAAGATCTCAATTGATCCAGAGACCATAGGCGTTATAAATACATTATTAAAACCAGCGGGTATGTAACTCCCATAGGTTATGCTTGTACCGTTTGAGTAATCCACGTGTACTTCAATGGATATTAATAATGAGCTGCCCATTGTATTTATTACCTGCTCTATTTCATTATTCACTAGGTAACCATTAATGATCCTGTTCAGTACCCCCATACACGTGGTGGCATTAACATGCTCATACGATATAACTGATTCCTGGTGCGAATAGTACATGGGTATTAGCGATGCTATGATTAACACAATCCCAACAATTAACATAACCCGATGCCTACTAACCATAGTCCATCATTAATTTACTTCACCAAACCATAAATCCCTTATCCCACTCACTAAACCCTGAGGAAAGGCAGTGGGTTTACTTGGTCACGTAAAACGTTGAGTTTATAAATGCACCCCTTCCACAAGTCATAATGGCGGACTACCACCGGTATAAATGGGAAGATATTGAAAGGGGAGCCTTGAAGTTGGTTCAGGACATCCTGATGAATGGGTTTAAACCCGATGTGATAATGGGAATTTCTAAGGGTGGCGTTGTGCTGGCATCGTTGTTATCCGACATGATGGGGGTTCCCGTGGATTTAATGCAATTGACGCATTGGGACTTTGGCAAGTCCAGAGATCGGGTCGTCATTAAGTATAGGCCGAGCATTGATGTAAGGAACCTTAATGTGTTGTTAATCGATGATGTAAGCGATACTGGATTAACACTTAGTGCTGCTAAGGAGGAATTAGCCCGTGCAGGCGCGGGCGAGGTTAGGACCGCTGTCTTGGACTACAAGGTATTATCCAGCAAGTACGTCCCTGATTACTACGCCTATAGATGGGTGAAGTGGGTTTACATAGTGTATCCGTGGGAGAATTTCGAAACCTTCAGAAACCTTAGCATTAATGAGGCAAAGGTGGTATTTGCCGACCATGAGTTGGTTAAATTGCAGGAACTAATGAAGTAGTAACTATTTAGTTCTCACTGTTGTTCCTCATCGTTAATGGATGAGCCATACATCTCCAGGAGCTTAGGGGCCTCCACCTTCGACACGAGTTTTCTATCCTTAATCTCAGCGGCAATCTGGTCAAGCCTCTCATACATCGACCTAACCCTCCCCTCCACATAATTAATGAAGTAGTTAACCGCAGCCCTAACAGGCCAATACTGTGGGCCTCTTAGGTAGAAGTGATTAACAATATCCTTAGCCCAGTAAATACTGTGCTCAAACATCTTCTTCATTAGCTCGATGTGCTCAGGCATTAGGTTGTACTTAATTATCCAGCCATCCTTCTCAGCCCTAATATGGTTCATGGGTACGTAGAACATGGGCACAACCAGGCTCCTGTAGGGCCTTATTCTATCAAGGAGTTCTATCGTTTCCATAACATCATCCTCAGTCTCGCCAGGTAATCCAACAATCACGGTTAGGGCAGGTATAAGCTTAATATCATGCATTACACCCAATGCCTCTTCAACGACGTCCCACCAATCCTCAATCTTAAACGGTGCGGCCTTACCGGGCATTATGGCTTTGGCTAACCTCCTGGAGCCAGTCTCAAGACC
Source organism: Vulcanisaeta souniana JCM 11219 (assembly GCF_026000775.1). Lineage (GTDB taxonomy): Archaea > Thermoproteota > Thermoprotei > Thermoproteales > Thermocladiaceae > Vulcanisaeta > Vulcanisaeta souniana. The sequence goes on from NZ_AP026830.1 coordinate 1,152,866, forward strand.
TACCTGGGCACCCCACCAGTCCTGGTGTTCATCCTCAATGATCTCCGCTATCTTTGTGGCTAACTTATCATACTTCTTCTCGGCAATTAAAACCGAAGCTAGGGTCGTGTGGCTCCAGGCTATTGTCAGATAGTACCTCTTAACAAGTTTATGTAGCGCGATTAACTTATCAGGGTTTAACTCAATGCCTGTTGATCCATATAGCGGTACATCATCAGAGTGTATCAGGCCATGTACTATGCCGTGTTTCACATGCAGTTTCAACTCCTCCTCAATCTTCTCCAGTGGATACCACCTAAGTGGCCTTAGGGTTACTGAGCAAAAGGCACAGCCCCTTGGGCATCCTCTACCGATCTCAACGAATCCATTAATGGCGGGGTACTTTATTGATGGTATCTCATCAATGCTTGGCACGTCATTTACACCAACATACACATACCTAGGCACAGGTTCGTTATTTAGGATCCTCCTCACTACCTCAACTGCAAGTTTCTCGCCCTCACCGTCAAACACAGAATCAATGCCGAAGAAGCCCATTAATTCCGGTAGGTATAGCCATTGCCACGCGGAGGGCCCGCCAACAACCACCTTAAGCCCGTTATTCCTCTTAGCATCCATTACGTACGGCCTTATCCTCGTCATGAACCTCCTGAAGGAGTAGGCATTTAGTGATTCCCTGCCTACAATGGCTGACCAGGTAGATGATGGTGGGTTAAATCCGAAGTAATCATGGTGACTGAGCATGAGAATCCTAGCGCTGGGTATGTACTTATGCACGTGATCGGGGTCAATTATTGCAGCACTAATGCCTGCATCAAGCAGTGCGGCTTCTATTTTTCTCATACCGTAGGGTGCTTGATGCGGCCTACCGTATTTATCAACCTTCATTTTAGGCATTGCAATATACTCATGAATCCACTCACCAATCTTCCTGAAGGGCCCTACAGTTATGAATAATGGGCCTGTTGTCACGAACCCGAGGAACTCCTTACCATGATAATTGCTCATCATCGATCGATCCGTGGTCAACACGACATCATACCTTGGCAATACCATTAGTAAAGGCAGGGAGATTGTTCCTTTAAAAGCTTTTACCGCCATTTAAGACTCTCACTAGGGTTTTATCCACGGGCAACGCCTACAACTTAAATAGGGAATATTAAATGCCCGCGGAATCACCGCCTGTATGGAGATTATACAATTAATAGGTACATCAAGGGAGGAAGTGGACAGGGTGATGGAAGTTATTGAGTGGGCGCTGGAGGAACTTGGGGTGCCGAGCAATGACATTATGGTTTACGTAACTGATGATCATAATAAGGTAAGGGAGGCATTGGGTATGAGTACCGTCACCCATGAGGAATGGCCTATAAAGTGTATCAATGTTGGTATTGACGAACCCGTAGTCATATCAGTAATACCAAGCAAACTACTTCAGTTGGAGGAGAGCCGCATGCGGGTTATACTCCTGCGTGAGGTGGCCCTCATAAAGGTTATGAGGGATCCCGTACTATCAAGCACTTGGAGCATACCACAGAGTATAGATGATCAGGTGGTGCATAGGGTCTCCCTGGCCCTACTTAAGAGGACCATTGACCTAGTAATAGCGCAATCACAGTCATTAATCCAGCACCTAATTAATGCATTTAATGGTGATGAGATAATGAGATTATTGTCAGCTTGCCAACCAACAGTTGACTGTGCAATAACTGTATTGGCCCTAGACGTACCATTAAGTATAGAGGCCTCGGGAAACGTCGGCTTAGGTAGATCACTATGGAATAACTTAACCAGGGGTTTAGATAATGATTTCACCAGGAGGTATGAGGACTTTAGGGACTTTGTTAGGAATAACTTTAATGTGGAGAATACGTATAATTATTTGCTAATGATGTTCAGGAGATCATAACCTAGGTAGGTAGTACCTTATGAAATCCGCGACACCCTTACCACTGGGCTTCTCCAGCACTATCCTCGCCCTTTTCTTAAGTTCATCAGTTGCGTTAGACACTGCCACTCCATAACCAACAATTTCCATGGCCTCTACATCAGTGTCGCTATCACCGATGTAAACAACGTCACTGCAGCCAATACCCATTGCACTACAGATATACTTAATGCCAACCGCCTTACTCGAGTTGATTGGTTGCAGATGAAGCGCATAGCCACTATGAGAAACCCTCACCCTATTTTCCAGGTTCATTTTCCTTAGCTCTATCTTAACGGCATTAACCAAATCAAGCGGATCACCAGGTGCCCACAGCGTTATGTCAAACCTCCTATAATTAAATTGATAGGTTGGCCTTAAATCAGGAATAGCCTTCATGAGCCTTAAGGCCGCATCCCTCAAATTCAAGTCTTCGCATAATTCACGGACCTCCCCATTATAATCCACGAGACAACCATTCTCGGCAATAAGGGGTGATCCCCTGGGTAGTCCTATATAGCGCGCAAGTGCCTGCGTGACCACCAGGGCATTGCCAGTGACAAGACCAACTACGTACCTTCCCACGATATCCTGTATAGCAGCTATTGCCTCAGGCTCCAGTGCCTCCGTATCTCTATCCCTTGTTAGAGTACCGTCTATATCGAGAAGTACAGCCTTAACCATTAATGCCCTAATTCCTGAACCCCTAATTTACCTTTGCATTACGATAATCTCCCTAGGCCTAACCTCATCACGCCACTTAAGATTCATTAACGCGTTCTCATCATGGTAATAAACCCAATCAGTAACCCACCTACCCGTTATTAGGTAAATCACCAGTGCTGTGGCAACCAACTCGTGCCTACTCAGGGCTTTAATAAGTACCGCAATCGTTAATGCCATGGTAGCCGATACTCCAATGAGAATGTGGGGAAGGAAATCAAGCAGTACGTTGTTAAAGGGTATTGCCAACGCTATGAGAAATATTAATGGAGAAATAATAAGAAACAGCGGCTCGCCCCTCTTCGGCGCTAATTTAAATAGTAATGATGGCGGCCGTTGATAGAGAACGTGATGGAAAACCTCATGCATAAGAACTCTACCGAGGAAAGTTCTTGGCCCATTCATAAGTTCGGTAGAGACGTATATAATTGAGGTTAACCGATGCGGTACGTATACCGCATACGCCCCGAATAACTCAGTCATTGTGTCGGACCTTATGACCTTCACTGGGTCATAATCATGATTAATTAATGACTTGTTTATTCTATTAATAAATGATTGAAAATCTATGATACCCATTTCAAAATCGTAAAGTGCCAGGCGTAATTCATTAATGATATCCTCGTACTTCCCCACCCAGTCGGGTTTTCCCTTCATTCTTCATCATAATTTTACCTATAGATACCTATATTTAAATCATAGTAAGCAATATCCAGATTGCACCTACTTAGACTTTTTTAAAACCAGCATGTAATGATAAGGAGAGACCTCTACGTAGTCCTCCCTCACAAAATCTCCACTGAAGTAATGCTCAACTTCCTCAGGGCTCAGCTTAAACGGGGGTCCAAACACCACACCCTCCTTAAATTCAATAATTAACAACTTACCGCCAGGTCTCAGGATCCTACTTATCTCCCTAACAGCTGCTTCCTTATCCTCAATATCATGAAATACGTTGGACATAAAGGCCAAGTCAACACTATTACTTGGTATTGATGTACTTGTAACGTCCTCATTAAGTATGGTCACATTGCTGTAATTACTGAACTTCCTACGAACATCCTCGATCGCCACCTCATCAACGTCAACGCAGTAGAGCCTTGATGCATAATCCTTGAAGAAGTTGCAGTAATAGCCATCGCCGCATCCTAAGTCAGCAATAACCATGCCATTACTTACATAGGGTTTTAGGAAGTCGTACTTCGTGAAATCCTCGGCATGCCTGTGGTGACTACCGTGATGGCCATGGCCACCATGATGCTCACCATGTGTCGGTCCCTGCGCCTCAGTTAATTTGCCCTCGATAAAGGCCTTGATTGCATCCTCAACACGGCCTTCGAATATGTATATCTTGATTCCCCTTTCAACGGCCCATCTATAGCCTGGAGGACCTATTTCGGAGAGTATTACCGTGTTAACTCCACGATCAAGCAAACTCCTCAACATGAACACACCCCTTACCTGCTGTGCATACCTCGCTGGGTTTTCATATCGCTCAATTAACTTGTAGTTGCCACTATCCTCAACCTCAATTATCCACACCTCGTCTCCCTCACCAGGTCCAGAGACAAAGCCATTACTTACGGATATTGCTATTCTCATATCCGATATCGGACTCGATTACTTATTTAAAAAGGTTACGCGCGACTCCGCGAAACAAGTAACAAGTAGGTTTGATTTAAAAACCCCTTGACAACACAATATCGACAAATATGTTCTCTCCACAAGTATATGGATACGATAGGGCCATAACAATATTTAGTCCAGAGGGTGAGTTGTACCAGGTTAGGTACGCCGGCGAGGCTGTTAAGAGGGGTTGGGCTACCATCGGTATTAAGTGCGCCGACGGCGTTGTACTCGCTGCCGAAAAGAGGAAGGTGAGCGCCTTAATTGACTTGAACAGCATTGAGAAGGTTTATATGGTTGATGACCACGTGGGTATAGCAGCATCAGGCCTACTATCAGATGCCAGAGTACTCATTGAACACGCAAGGCAGGAAGCCCAAACACACAAGTTACTCTATGATGAACCCATAGACGTTGAGTTATTGACCAGGAGAATTAGTGATCTTAAGCAGGTGCATACTCAGTACGGCGGCGTGAGGCCCTTTGGCGCCGCATTAATTGTTGGTGGAGTTGATAAGCATGGACCGAGGCTATTCCAGACAGATCCTGGCGGTATCTACTTCGGTTTCTATGCAGTTGCCATGGGTGCCGAGTCAAGTAGAATAACGGAATTCCTAGAGAAGGAGTATAAGTATGATATTAGCATTAACGATTGCGTGAGACTGGCAGTTAGAGCATTGAGTCTCGTGCTTGAGGCAGCGGAGCCCGATAGGCTGGAGATTGGGGTTATCGATGTTAATACGAAGATGTTCAGGAAATTAACAACTGATGAGGTAAGCAAGTACCTGCAGGATGTTAGGAGCTCAACTGGTACGCAGGCACCATCTTCATAATAAACAGTGCAATCCTAAACCTTAAATTCAGTAATTAACGAAATACCTTAAAAGTCTGTGGTTAATGGTTTAACCATGATGAAGGCTGAGTTCCCTAGGGTTAGGTTCACCTGTGTATTATGCGGTGAGTGCTGTAGGCGTTACTGGATACCAGTGACGCATAGGGATGTTGCGAGGATCGCTAGGTACACTGGAATGAGGCCCAGGGAATTCCTGGCATTATTCCCTAAGGAAATGGCCGCTGACTGGGATGAACCAGTGATAAGACTTAGGGATGGCGAGTACTACCTTGTGCTTAAGAAGAGGCTTGATGGCACGTGCATATTCAATAAGTGGATCGGTGATAAGTTGATTTGCTCAGTACACTCGGTCAAGCCCAACGTGTGTAGGTATTACCCATTCATTTACTGGCTTAATGGCGATATTGCCAAGTTCGAGGTTTATGATAAAGCACTTGGTTACTGCCCCGGCATAGGAAAGGGAGGCTATGTTGACCTTAAGATCGAGATATCGTCAATAAGCGATGCCGTAAAGGCCAAGACCGAGTTTAGGGAAATTATTAACAAGTGGGATGAGTTGGTTAGGGAGGGATCTGTTAATGGCACCTTGGAGGAATTCATGGATTACCTGGAGAAAGCCATTGATGCTTATTCCCGTAAAAATTCATAAATAGCCAAAACCGCATTTACCTCGAGACAAATATGCCAATAAGGGAGGGGGATTACGTTCTACTTGTCGGTGATGGGGTTAGGTCGGTGATTAAAGTCGTTAAAGGCTCGAGAATAAACACCATAAGGGGTATTATCAATGGCGATGATATAATAGGGAATGAGTACGGCATCATTGTGAGGACAAGCCTTGGCTATGAAGTAGCCATACTAAGGCCCTTAATTACGGATATACTGCTTGAAAGGGGAGGCAGGGTGACGCAGGTCATATACCCTAAGGACGCCGCGCAGATAATAATTAGCGCAGGCATAGGCCCTGGCAGTAAGGTTGCGGAGGCAGGCGTTGGCAGTGGCTTTATGACTGCCGTGCTAGCCTATTACGTGAGACCTGACGGTAAGGTATACGGTTATGACAAGAGGGAGGATTCCATAAGGACCGCAAGGAGAAACCTTGAACTGCTTGGCCTCAATGAATGGGTTGAACTCAGACTCAGGGATGTGAGTACCGAGGGATTCCTTGAGAAGGAGTTAGATGCCGTGATCCTGGACATGGGTGATCCATGGAATGCCCTGCCCAGCGCAACCGAAGCGCTTAGGACCGACGGTATTTTGGTGATTTACGTACCCACAGTGAACCAGGTAATTAAGGTCATTACGGCAATGAAGGGGGCAGGTTATGTAAACGTGAGGATGCTCGATGTGACGGTTAGGGAGTGGAAAACTGAGCCCAATGAGGTTAGGCCGCATACCTGGATTAATGCGCACACTGGCTTCTTAATAATTGGTAGGAGAACCATTAGACCGGCGGCTCAACCAACCGAGTAGTTTCTTCATTATCATATAAATGACCCCGTAGTACTGAGGTAGCGCAAGTACAAGTTCAACGTTGGCGATTCCCAACAACCAACCTGCAATTACGTCGAGTGGCCAGTGAACACCAACATAAATCCTGCCATAAGACACAAGTAGGGCCTCCAGGGTTAGGGGTAGTGATACGTACCAGGGTAGCGCAATTATTGCAGAGTACGCCCCAGTGCCTACGATTAATGCGTGGCCGGAGGGATATGATGAATCCAATTGCTCATGAATTAGTGGGGTTATGTGAAGTACGAGGAATGGCCTTGGTTCGTAGATTATATGCTTCATTAACTCACCAAGCAGTAGGCTTATTACAAATGCGGAAACCATCAATACGCTCGCCCTCCTATACCTACCACCGAAGTACCATAGTATTAGGGCTATGGGTATCCAGAAAAGGGCTCTTCCGTAGTCATCAATGCTGATTACGGTAAGTAATGGCGTTAGTGCCTGCACCTTATTATTGAATACAGTAAAGAATAGGTAAGTATTCACTGGGTTGGCTTCGGAGTTCATGAGTATGTACATGGTTAATAAGGCATATAGCGCGTATAGCATTAATGCCACATAAAGGTGTCTGTGCTCAATCCTCACCTTCATCACCAACGTGGCGCTGGACGAGTCTTATTAGCATTACTCTCTACCTATGGCATAAGTTTTAATTCCACTTAATCCAGCCATAAACCGTCAATAATGCCCGTCAGAATAGCAGTTGTTGATAAGGACCTGTGCCAACCAAGGAAGTGTAGTCAGGAGTGTATTAGGTTCTGCCCAATCGTGAGGAGTGGTAAGAGGGCAATATATATGGACGAGCAGTTGGGCCATCCAGTCATTACTGACCTATGCACGGCCTGTGGCATATGCGTTAGGAAGTGTCCCTTTGAGGCAATAACGATCGTTAATCTACCCAGTGAGTTGGGTGAGGACTGTGTCCATCAATACGGCCCCAGCGGCTTCAAACTCTTCAGGCTGCCCATGCCCAAGCCTGGTAGGGTTCTCGGTATAATTGGGCAGAATGCAATGGGTAAGACAACAATAGCCAAGATACTCTCAGGTGAGTTAAAACCGAACCTGTGCACAAACACCCAGTCCTCTGTGGATGATATCATAAGGTTCTTTAGGGGTACGGAGCTACAACCCTACTTAAATAAGCTGTACAGGAGTGAGATTAGGGTTGTTCATAAGCCCCAGTATATCGAGTTAATACCCATGTATGTTAAGGGCACGGTTAAGGACGTATTAATGAAGGTGGGCAGTGAGGAGGAGGTCATGAGGATCGCGGGGAAGCTAAACCTCATGCATTTACTCAATAGGGACGTTAGTAAGTTAAGCGGCGGTGAGCTGCAGAGACTTGCAATTGCAGCGGCGCTCCTTAGGGGCGCTGATACGTACATATTTGATGAACCAACAACCCACCTTGATATTGTTGAAAGGATGAGGGTTGCAGAGGCCATTAGGGATACCGCCGGTGGTAATAAGTACGTGATAGTCATAGACCACGACTTGGCCGTACTTGATTACCTAGCGGATCAAGTGGTTATTCTCTACGGTAAGCCCGGCGCTTATGGTATTGTATCCCACATGAGGGGCGCCAGGGAGGGCATTAATGAGTACCTTAGTGGTTACTTAGCTAGTGAGAACATGTTGATAAGGAGGGAACCCATTAAGTTCAGGGTCAAGCCAGCCCCAAGGCCCATCCAGAGGGAAAGGATACTGCTTGAGTGGACTGACTTGGTAAAGAGACTTGGTGATTTTAAGCTTGAGGTTAGGGCCGGCGTTATCCATAGGGGTGAGGTCATTGGCGTATTAGGCCCCAATGGCATTGGTAAGACCACGTTTGCGAGACTCCTCGTTAATGAGGTAGAGCCTGACTCAGGGGTCGTGATCCCGCATGGCGAGGCTAGGATTAGTTATAAGCCTCAGTACGTTAGAGACTTGGCCATTAAGTACGGTGATAAGACCGTAAGGGAATACCTTGCTATGACCGCAGGTAATGATTTCAACACGAGAATAATCTGGCCCGATCTAGCCAATGGATTATCACTAATACCTTTGATGGATAGGGAATTATCGGGCTTAAGTGGCGGTGAACTCCAGAGGGTGGTTGTCGCTGGGTCATTACTCAAGGATGTGGAGGTTTACCTACTTGATGAGCCCATGGCCTACCTGGACATTGAACAGAGGGTTAGGGTTGCGTCAGTAATAAGGAGGATAATTGAGGAGAGGGACGTTATTGCCCTTGTTATTGAACACGACATAACGATGATTGATTACCTAAGCACGTCAGTCATGGTATTCCTAGGGGAGCCTGGTAAACACGGCATTGCGGAATCGCCTACTGACCTGAGGGCAGGCATGAATGAGTTCCTTAAGAACCAGGACGTGACATTTAGGAGGGAACCCCAGGTGGGTAGGCCAAGAATAAATAAGAGAGGCTCATATCTAGATAGGTTACAGAGAAGTATTGGTGAGTATTACTACTACATGAGTACTGAGGAAACAGAGGAAACAGAGACCAAGAGGGACTGAGTGGGTTGGATTAATAAAGATGCTAGGATGCCCATTAATACCGTGGTTGCCGTAGGTATTGTTGGTTTAGGTCCCATGGGACGTGCAACTGCCCATTACCTGGTTAAGCATACGGACCATGTCGTTAATGGTTATGACAACAGTGAGGAGGCAATCAATGGGGCTAGGAGGATTGGCGTTAATGGTGCCGTTAAGGCTGATGCCACGAAGTACGAGGATTTAAGGCGCATTGCCGGCGAGAATGACGTAATCATTAGTGCAGTTCCGCAGTCAATAGCTGATCAGGTGGTCCTTAAGACCCATGAACTCGGTAAGCCGGTGATTGACCTAATATTCATGTGGAGTTACAACGAGGAATTGGCCCATAAGTTGAATAATGGACCCATTATTATTCCAGCCTGTGGCTGGGCCCCTGGGCTTACGAATTTGCTGGCTATGGCGGCGGCCAGTGAGCTTGAGGCCGTTGAGGAGGTTGGTATACACGTTGGCGGTAACCCGGTTAATCCGAGACCACCACTTTACTATGAATTACTCTTCTCCCTTGGGAGTACTGCTGATGAGTATGTTAGGCCTGCGACGATCATTAGGGATGGCAAGGTGGTTAGTGTTGAGCCTCTTGCGGAGATCTTTGACTTCAGGACTTGGCTTGTTGATGGTGATTTCGCGGAGTTCTACACGGATGGCTTGAGCACATTACTAGTTTCATTACCCAAGTACTTCAGGACGCTGAGGAGTGTTTACGAGAGGACTATTAGGTGGAGGAGACATTTGGAGGTTATGAGGGTCCTAAAGGACCTTGGGTTGCTAAGTGATGTGGAGACAGCAAAGTACGTGCTCTCTAAGTCACTGAGGTTTGGTGTAAATGACTTCTCAATAACCGTTGTTGAGGCTGTGGGTGAGGCAGGTGGTGATAGGGCTATTGTTAGGTTTGAGGGTATTGACCATGCTAAGGGTGATTTCACGTCAATGGCTAGGCTCACCGGCTTCACGGCAGCCATCATAGCCGACCTAGTGGCCAAGGACAAGATCAAAGGCGAAGGACTAACACCAATTGAAGAAGCTTATATCAGCAATAGAAATCTATTGAACGAAGTGATTAATGGTCTAAGCAGGGAGGGTATTAAGTTCTGGAGGTCAGTAACGTCTATCGTAAAGTAACAAAGCTTATTAGGCTGTAGCGTATCCCCTTAAATGAGGATGGTCAATTGGATTAAGATAACAATACCTCCAATCGTAACTGGCATAGGCTATGCAATGATTGAAGCGATGATTTTGCCGGAGCTTGTATATGCATTTCACCACGACCCAGTAAACTCATGGTACCTAGCCCTAGTTCATTACTACCCGTGGTTGGGCATGTGGCTCTATAGAGTTGGCGTTGCAATAGTGCTGGCAATACCGTGGGCCGTGTTCGGGGATTTCTGGCAGTGGTTATTTGCTGCTGATATAGCAATATGGAGCGAGGATGCAGCATTTTGGCTGTTCTCTGGGCATATACCGCATTCATGGGGCTACATTAGTAGTCTCCATATCTTTACATATCCAACTATACCAATACATGGAGGACTGCCGCTTTACTATATACCAGCTGCAATAGTACTTTACATAAGTATCATAAAAATAAGGGAAAGAAGGGGGTAATTACATCAGTTCCTGGGTGCGCTACCAACATAATGCCCGCCAGACTCAATGGGCTCTATATGCATTATTTCAATTTCATCAAGAGGCATAATGTTGAAGGTCTCCCTGATCTCCCTTGGTATAGTGAATTGACGGGAAAGCGCACGCCTGTTCCTCAATAACTTAACTCTATTAATCCTGATAACGCTGTTACCATGCCTAATGACCACGTTAACAAATAGGCTCTTCTCGATACCGAGGGCCTTAATAATGCTCGATGGTATTAGGACTTGGTTATTTATATAAACACGAGTCCTGTAAGGAAGTCCGTTGGTCTTGATTCCCCTACCCATGACAAGAGAATGCCGAAACAATGTTCATTATAAAAGTATCCCATCCAGTTAACATGAGACGCATGTCAAAAAATAGAAAATGCGCAAAGAGACGATGTGAACAGGGTAATCACATAACAAAGACAACAGGCAATAACCAAATGGGTAGACCCATTTGATCTATGTCTCCTAACCTCCATAAATCAAATTCAGTAAGCGGGAAAATCAGTAAGGATATCGAAGAAAAATGCTTTTAAATTAGTGAGGAACAATCACGTCGGGCCCGTAGTCTAGCTTGGTAGGATGCCCAGGGGCTGATGCCCCGCCTAAGCCTCACGCGCGGGAGATCCCGGGTTCAAGTCCCGGCGGGCCCACCAAACCTTATCATCATCATTTATGGAGTTTTTTGTTTGTTTTCAATTACATAAATTCTGTTTTTATGCGTCGATGAATCTTAGCTATTAAAAATGTTATTTTTATTTGCCATTATTATAATGTGGTTATTTGATGACAAATATCTACATGGGACGTAATAGTTGTTATGCGGTTAATGAGGGTATGTACGTAACATCCGGACCCATGGATCTGGGTAGGGTTGCCGCACATTTGTTTCTTCACTTAAGGGACTTTAGGCGAGGATGGACATATGACCATGATTGTAAAAGGATCGACATGGATAAAGAATTATTTGAGGCTAGATGCAGGTATCTAGTTAGGATTTGTAGGGATCAGGGCTTGGGTGATTGTGATAGCGCCGAGGACTTAGTTAATGACGTCGTCAGAACACTTAAACTACCTAAATGGGCTGAGGAAATGGCGGTTAGGAACATCATCAGGATTAAGTCAATAACAGACTTCTCAACTTAGCAATTCGCCCAGGTTTATAACTGATTTATTTGAGATTATTCCTTCTACTATGGCCAGCGTCCTAATTGCATTTATAATATCTATGACGGGTTCCTCAATGCCTCTTATGACGTTTAACGCATGGGTTAATTCCTGCCTTAATTGGTCCATGCCCTCTATCATGTGCCTTGACCCATCGCGGATCAAGGACTTATTTAGTAGATCCACTTCGTAATGTCTATTCCTTAGGGTAAGGATCATTCTCCTAATCCTTACTTCGTAATCCCAGGATGCATGCAGTACATACATGGTCTCATCAATGTCAAGTAATGCCCATGCTGTACTCACAGGGTTTCCCCTGAGGAGCCTGCCAATTATTTTAACCTCATCACTATAGACCATGCTAAGTACTAGGTCTATATCATGAATGCCTAGATCAAGGAGCACGTTACCGTAAGACTGCGGGTTACCTCTTAGGGGCCCTACCCTTATTGTCTCCACGTGTATGGGCCTCTCATTACTTAATTCATTAATTAACGCCCTGTATGCCGGGTTGAACCTCTCTATGTGGCCCACAAGCACTTTTCTACCAAGGGCCTGGGATTTACGGTATAGGTCCATTGCTTCACTGAGCCTTTCAGTAATCGGCTTCTCTATTAATAGGTCCATGTGATTTATGAGTTCGCTGGCTATACCGTAGTGAAGCCTTGTCGGTGTCGCTATTATACCAAGGTCTGGCTTGTAGGGGAGGGCATCATGCACGTCGGTGAATACCAGGTCTGCGCCTTGGTTCTTGGCGATCTCGAGCCTTTGCCTGTCGATGTCCACTGCATATACATTGGTTACCAGGTTCTCCTTCTTCAATTGCGACAATACCTTTATGTGGTTGAGCCCCATCGAACCAATGCCAATAACAAGGACCCTCACGGTGGTTTTAACCAGGGTACCTCTTAATTAAATTAATCACTGCCTGGGCACTATCTTCTTAACAAGTTCGCTCTTGGAAGCTATTAGTAGTGTCGATACTGACTTCGGTACATAAACCGTATTTACGTTAACTATCTTGGCCACCTTGCTCTTTATGAGCTCATTGGTAACGTCATCGGTGAATATCAACTCGTCCATGTCCTTAAAAACCACGGGTTTATCCAGGGATTCCAAGTCGACCTTCGTTACTGTTAATGAGGAGACACCGCTTATCATCACTACGTCGCCTGACCTAATCATATTGTCAATAGTCCTCGATATGTTCTCAAGGGTTGCTATATACCTCTTGAGGGCATCATTGACTACCTCGCCTACCGTTGCCCCTGTTTCCTTCGCTAGTCTGCTTACTCTGTCATAAATGTCTGTGCTTAATCCCCTAATTGTCACTGTCTTTCTTTCATTGTTTTCTTCACCACTGGTAGACATATTAATCATGTATTTCAAGTATTACCTAGTATATAAACCCTTCCCGGAGGCTAAGGCATTTAAAGGGCGACGTAGCAACCTGGACAATAATGCAGTGCAGCGAGGTTAATATAGTAAGTAGGAACAACGTGAGGGAATACCTATGTGGAAATAGATCGCTTGCCAGGTTAATAAGTCACGACAATAATGAGAGCGTGCTCAGCATAGACGTGGTTGCTCCATGGGATTCCCCGGTGGATCAATCGATTAGGGTTGGTGACGTTCAATTAATTTATAGGAGGGAAACCATTAACAACTTGGAATGGGAGTTTGTGGGTTATGATGATGGCTCACGCAGGGAATTAATATCAATCAGGGTCTTCCTTGGCAATAACATCGAGGACTCTACCATTAAGGAATTAATTATTAATACGCTAAGGACATACATGAAGGACCCATGAGACAATTCACCCTAGTATTAATACACACAGACAATGACGAGGTTAAGGACTTAGTTAGCAAGCACCTGAGGGACTTGGGGTTTTCAATATTACCTGACGTATTCATTTCCTGGCAACCAAGGCAGAAAATCGAGGAGAGACTGGTGATTGCTAAGGAGGAGTTAATTGATATGATTGAACGGGGATTCAAGGGTGAACTCGCATACGCAATCATTGAACTTAATGATGAGCAATTCAGGGCGATAAGGCCGTTAATAGCCAGGAGGTTGGAGGATGAGGACCAGAGAATGATTTCATGGGGTGAGGCACTGCTCAGGAGGATCCGGTCGTCACACAGGGAGAAGTCAAAAAGGGAGTACTCCAGTTTTAACAGGAGGTATAAATGGTTGATCACGATGCACGAGCTTTTCGATGTTAAGCACGAATTATTAAAAAGAGTACTGGAGTTAGCTAGGGAATTAAGGATTGAGTATGAAAGAAATTTCAAGTAAATTTTAATTTTAATAATTTCATTCTATTATATTGTTGTTACCTCGTAATCCTTACCCTTCCTACCCCTGCCCCCACCAACGAAGGCAGAGACTATTGCAACCGCACTACCCAGCCCAAGTGTGCCTATTAGCGCCTCCATTGTGGTTATCGGGAATCCATCTATTATAGCTAGTATGTCTGACTTTATCGTTATTACGTCATTACCATTAATCGTCACCAACTCACTGTACTTCAGCCCATGGTACTGGGCAGTCACTAGGTATGTGCCTCCCAACACGTTTGTGAAGGCAGCGGTGCCAGTGCTACCCGTAGTCCCATTAAATGTAGGTCCGGTGTTAACCCTATATAGCGATATCCCTGCGTTGGATATTGCCTGGTTCCTGGAGCCCACGAATAGCACCGTTACGTTGTATAGGCCAATAGTCACGCCAATTGGTTGGTTAATCAGTGAGTTTACGTTAACGTAGTATATGGGAACTCCGTCATAGCTCACGGTTGCCGTGAACGGGATGGGCTCCTCAATGTTTATGTAAGCATTGCCATTAGCGTCACTAACACTACTTGCCACTAGGGAACCATTTACATAGGCCTGGACCTTAACGCCGCTTATCGGGGCGTTTTGCGTGTTCGTGAAGTGCATCGTTATCGGTGTCCAGTTGACGTATACCATGTACGTACCAGTCTCGCTAACGCCAAGTGTTGAAACAGCTATATAAGCCTGGGAACCATCTGGGCTTATTGAAACCAGCCTCTCCGCGGAGCCCCAGGGTATCTCAGAATTCACTAAGCCCGTGTATACTGTGCCGCTTGGCGTAACTATCTTGTATATTTTGGCTATTTCGGGTAGTTGAACGACCAATGCCGTCCACAGACCGCTGGAGACATCCGAACTACTGACGGTGGCCTCTAGATTGCCATTAACCCACTGACCCACTGGTTTGTATATTATTGGCATGAAAGTCACGACCAGAGGCACATTTAGGTTATCAACAATTTCGAAGTACCTATCGTACACCACGTATATGCCTATCATCGGCGCAAACCTTATGAATGGAGGCAGCAGGTAACTAATGCCGCTGACCTGGATCAAGTCGCTATATAGATATGCCGGCGAGACCCTGTTGGCAATCACCTCAAAGTGCCCTGGCTGTTGCCCAACAACTAATGGCTGTACTGTGTAAACCGCAACTATGTAGCCCAGTAAGTTCCAGCCAGGCGGGACACCAAACTCTGAGCCAGTTATCTCCAGTGTTTGTCCTGGGTTGACTGTGTAGTTGAGGAACTCCGTACCCTTGATTAGCATTGCACTTGGCATTGCATACCCACTACCGTAGTTAATCGTTATTTGGTACTGGCCAGGCGGTAACTCATTTGCCGTTAACTCTACGTACTTAGGCTCAATCTTTACATAATTAGCCAATGGGCTCCATGCAGAGACTAGTTGTGATAGTGTTGTGCCATTGGGTAGGGCAACGCTGGCTATCTCAAAGGGCATGTAGTTCGGTATTGAGAGTTCAACCACTTGCTGTGTTACGTATTGAATGGATGAGTCTGGTATTGTTATGTTCAGCGTCACCGTTGACGAGGTATTTAGCGGCAGGTAGACCTCCTCCACGAAAGCATATGTTATAGTTACCGTCTCATTCAATGGCTGATTACCTGCATTGGTTATTGTCAGGCTATCGCTGGTCGTGTATGCACTGGCTATTGCGCCAATCTCATTCTTGCTAAACATAACATTACTACCGCTAATTGCAATTGCTGGAGACGGCGGATTTATGCTAACCTCCATGTACTTAAGTACATAATTCTGCCCAGGAGGTAGTGGTGCCTGTATGTTTATCGATTGAGACGGGGCCAGTGTTAACGCCTTAGTTGTGTTTATGTAGTCAATGTACTCAAGTATTGCATAATACGGTTGGTTTACTGTGGTCGGGGCATTGACGTTAGGTGAAACATTGTACGAAGTAGCGAGTACTATTATTGGTACCGTAGCCGCTAACATTACTAGGAGTATTACTAAATTCCTCCTCATGCTATTCACGATAACGACTATTGAACCAAGCAATATTAAACAAGCAATTAAAATAACTGGTCTAACTATCCTCCTGATCCTTAGGGGTAATGGCTTCCTTTCAGGATTGGGTGGTTTGGGGCTGCATTTCTAACAAGAACTCGGTTCAGCCCCACGCCTGACCTTGGGTGCTTTACACCATCCCGTATGGCGTGGAACCCGGGGTTATGGACCTGATTTTCGGGAGTGCGTTGAATGCCCTACGATAACTGCATTAAATACCTTAGTAGTAATGGTATCTATAACATTTAGTAATTCTCTTGCTATTCTCCTATATCCAATGCTTATTCTACATATTAACGTGTTATTGACATGAGCTTCTCATTAACAAACTCAATCTCTATTCTGTATTTCCCTGCAACTTCATTCGCTAAGGCTCTTTCCAAGAACACACTAGAGAACGCAAACTTATGAACCCTTCATTATCGCACTATAAACAGCATCGGGACTTTCACCTGTAATACCTAGAAACGCGCAGTTTTGCTTGTATGCCCTAAATATATAAACTAGTATTACCAGTAAAGCACTTGTGATGAACCCTAGACATACAGATCTGTGATGAGATCATTCTAGGCTGAAATATATGAGTATATATAATATATACTCATAATCAGTAAATATATTACTAGCTAAATTATTAAGTTCTAAGAGAAAGGCTTTAAATTACATATACCTAAGTACCATCGATGAGCAACTGCATAATTAGGCTTATGCTTGGTAATCACGCAATTGCCCACGGTGCCATGGAGGCAGGCATAGCGGTAGCTGCCGGTTACCCAGGCACACCATCAAGTGAAATAATTGAGTACCTCCTCGATAATGGTAGGGAATTCGGCGTCTACGCAGAGTGGAGCAGTAATGAGAAGGTGGCCTACGAGGTGGCCTACGGCGCAGCCCTAGCTGGTGCCAGATCCATAGTAACCATGAAGCATGTGGGGCTTAATGTAGCCATGGACCCACTAATGTCAAGTGCTTACACGGGCGTCAAGGGCGGCTTCGTCATAATCACGGCTGATGATCCAGGCATGTGGTCAAGTCAGAATGAACAAGACAACAGGTGGGTTGGGCTCCATGCATATATCCCTGTCTTTGAGCCCTATGATCCGCAGAATGCCAAGGATCTTGTAAAACTAGCCCTGGAATTCAGTGAGAGACATGGACATCCGGTAATGATGAGGACAGTGACTAGGGTATCGCATGTCAGGGGGCCTGTCACCGTATGCTCGCCAGAGAAGCCTAGGTACTCCGAGGGTTATGTCAAGGAACCAAGGAGACATGCATTAGTTCCAGCGAATGCGCGTACACTCAAGGGCGAATTACTGAGGAGGTGGAGCACCATTGAGGAGGATGTTGAGGATGCACCGCATGTGTATATTGATGGCAATAAAAACCTCATAATAACGAGTGGCGTGGCCTTCACCTACGCATTGGAGGCCGTTAAGAATTACGGTGTTAAGGCAAGTATTTTAAATGTGGTAACACCGGTTCCGCTACCTAGGAAGGTCATTACTGATGCAGTAACCAGGGCAGATAAGGTAATAGTTATTGAGGAGGGAGATCCAGTACTGGAGCAACAATTGAAGGCCCTGCTTTATGATGAGGACATTAGGGTGCCGATCATGGGTAAAATGGAGAATTTATTCAACAGGGTCGGTGAGTTAACCATTAATTCCGTAATGGATGGATTAACAAAGGCCCTCGGTATTGTAAACCCGCTCACATCAATAAAAACCATTAGCATTGATTACTCTCCACCCCAGAGACCGCCCGTCTTCTGCCCAGGATGCCCACACGCAGCCTCATTCTACGAACTAAAGGTCAGCACAGCAAGGTCCGGCGCCAGGCCAGTATTCAGCGGAGACATTGGGTGCTACAGTCTGGGCATTAATAATCCATTCAATGAGCAGGACCTACTAACAAACATGGGCAGTTCCCTGGGCCTAGGCATGGGTATTTACCACGGCACAAACGGCAAGACCCTAGTAATCCCAATAATTGGGGACTCCACCTTCTTCCACACGGGTCTACCGGCACTGGTTAATGCGGTATACAACAAAACACCAATGCTGATCCTCATACTTGATAACAGGGTCACGGCAATGACTGGTGGGCAGCCCAACCCAACGAGCATGATAAGTATTGAGAACATAGCCAAGGCGGTCGGTGTTGACTACGTAAGGACAATAGACCCCTTTGACACGAAGAAGGCCCAGGACACTATTACTGAGGCCATGAGTGTGGTTAAGGGTGGCGGTGTTGCCGTTATTATAATGAGGAGGGGCTGCGCACTGGAGGCAACTAGATTAAATAGGGGCCACGTCGCGCGTTACTATGTAGACGCAAATGCCTGTAGAGCCTGCGGAATATGCTACAACTTAATTGCATGCCCAGCAATAGTACCCCTTGAGAATAGGAAGGCTTGGATAGACCCCAACATGTGCGTCGGTTGCTCCGTCTGCGCCCAGGTATGTCCATACAACGCCATTAAACCCGAGGGAAACGTCAAGGAATGGTTAGGTAAATGGGCCGAGATGTAGGGTGATCTCCATGAGACTGAACATATACCTGACGGGGGTCGGTGGTCAGGGATTGGTAACCTTCGCCACGGTACTCGGCGACGCGGCCATAAGGGCTGGTTACAAGGCATTGGTTGCCGAGACCCATGGGCTAAGCCAGAGGGGCGGTTCTGTGGATGTTCATGTTAGGATCGGCGACATAGATGCACCGTTGATACCCAGGGGCGGCGCAGACGTTATTGTTGCCTTTGAGATAATTGAGGCATTTAGGGCCGTTGACTATGCTAACGAGGACACTGTGTTTATAGTTAACAGGAGACTAATAAGGCCGCCGATGATCAAGCAGAAAATACCAAGCATTAACGAACTAGAGAACCTACTAAGGAAGAACATTAGGAAGCTCTACGTGGTGGATGCGTACAGTGATGCCGCCAAACTGGGGAATATAATTTATGAGAACACGATAATACTGGGTGCACTATACTCAATACTGAGACTAAACCAATACATACCCCAGGGTGTAATTGAAGAATCAATAAAGATGAACCTTAGAAGAGATATCGATAAGAACCTAAGGGCATTCACAATAGGCCTAAAGTATGGGAATGCAAAATAATAATTAAAAAATTTTAAGCATTTGGGAGGAAAATCACTTCTCTTTAACGATCCTTAGGTCAATACCTATGGTCTCAGGGCCTATTGCCGCGGCTATACCATAAACAACGCCAGCCAGTATTAACCAGAAGGCCGCCGTGAACCATATATTACCATCCTCAATAGGCTTGAATACGCCGTAGAGCGGTATTGAGTACAGCGGCATCCAGGCACTGATGAAAATACCCGAACTATACCCAAAACCAACACCGGAACCTCTCCTCTGCGTTGCAAAGCGCTCCGACAAGTAGACGGGGACTAGGCCCCAGGACCACTGCGACAACCAACCCATTAGGAATGCACCGAGGACGAGTAACGGCACACTCCTAACAACCGCACTGTAGTACACGACGTAGTACGCGGGCACTGCCAGTACGGCCGAGACTATCGCCGCTATCACTAACGCATTCTTCCTCCCAATGAAGTCACTGGCGAGCCCCCATAACGTCGCTGCTATGGCAGCAAAGACACCCATAATGCCATAATAGAAACTCGCCAAACCCTCAGGTAAACCGGCCCTGGCGTATATACCCGTTGCAAAATCAAACATGGAGTATGAACTGAAGAATAGGCCTGTCATGAACACCAGTACCTGTAGGAAGGTCCATAGGGCCGGAGGCTTAAAGATGCTGAAGAACGGTACCCTCTCGAGTTGTCCCTTCTCCTTAGCCTCCTCAAAAACTGGCGTATCAGGCATTGTGTATCTAATCATGAACGCCACCACGGCAGGTATAAGGCCCGTCAGGAATATGTATCTCCAGGCATAGGCGTACATTGCCTTAATACCGAACACTGCCGTGAACGCGGAAACCACGAAACCACCCAACGCAACGCCCCAGGAGAAACCACCCTGGACAATACCACTGACCAAGCCCCTCCACCTGGGCGCCGAGAACTCCATGGCGAATGGATGACCAGCCGCATACTCGCCACCAACGAACACACCAAGTATGAACCTGATCACGGCATATATCCAAAAGGCCGCCCAACCAACTTGGGCATAGGTCGGTATCGCCGCGGTAACGGCACTCATTATCCCATAGCCAAGTATTGTAATCATTAAAGTATCCCTCCTACCAATCCTATCGGCAAAATTACCAAATAATGCACTACCCACGGGTCTTGCAATCATGGTGAAGGCATAACCAAGCAATGTCAGGAAGTAACCAACGACGGACTTAGACAGGGTTGGGGGCATTAGCACGGCTGCCAGTATTGTGGTCATTGCCGTAACAAAGGTCAAGTCATACGCATCCAGGAAGAAGCCAACGAACTGAGATGCAATGGCACTCCCTGACCTAGGCGGCCATTTATAGTGTTCAGGGGACCACTGAACCCTAACCATACTACTAACCTATTATATATGTATTTAAAAGATTTTCCTATATGACTCTTATAAGAATACATACCTAACTATTTCATGCATTAATTAGAATATTTTAGATTTTACATTTAAATAATGTTTAACAACAATTCATACTTATCCAATACCCACACTAACATCCAACCCTACGCTAAACAACGCAATCCTTCATCAAACCTGCTATTCACTTCTCAACATTTATTTTCCATGAACATAAACCAAGAGATAACCAAAACCCTACACAAACCAACAACATGATAATCGAGAATTACTCGACATTAGTAACCGGGCCCGGATTCAAATTGAACCAACGAAGTTCTTAATGCCCATTAACTAATCAGGGCCCATGCCGCATAATCAATTAAAATAATGTACCTGCTTCTTCATTTATTAATGATGGCAGTCACGGGGTCAGGGTTAAAAACTTACCTTAGAAATAACTATTAGTTATGAGTCTTGTTAAGGAATTATTGCGGGAACCAGCCATTGACCTGGTTAGGCTTGTTATTGCATACTACATCAGGAAGTACGGTAGAGGTATCAGCACAGAGGTGCTTGTTAAACTACTATTCCTTATCCTGTACACGGATGCCGATGGTACAAAACTCCTTGATTCACCAAGGGCTAGGTTGCCTGAGGAATTCAGGATATACCTAAAGGGACCATTCATACCAATTGATAGGTTACTCGGTGGTGAGTCTGAAATGAGCAAGTATGACATAGTGAAGACTGGCGATAGTTATTACGTTAAAGACATAAATAAGGATTTCGAAGATTCCTACAGGGCCCTTGAGAAAAGGGGACTGAAAGACCTAGCGGATTACGCAATGAGGATCATCGACATCTATGGCAGGTTAAGGGAAGGCGATATAATCGCCCATTCACTTGAAGCGTTAGGTATTAGAAATGAGTTCATTAAGGCGATGGCATTCAACATGAGTCTAGACGCATACATAGACGCCACTAGAAAACTCAAAGGGATCCTTGAGAGTAAAGAGACAGCCAATGAAGAGGAGCTTTACCCAGACCTGTTTAAGTAGGTGGATAATTCGTGGTATTTGAGACATTTCATATTTTTGTTGACACTAATATACTCGTTAATATAGTATACATAATAACCCTACACCGTAAGTTAAACAAACCAAAAGTAAAGATCCTGGATTTACTGGAGAATAAAATTTTAGTGGTTTATACTGATAGTGCCATAATACGTGAACTCAAAAACGTGGCCTTGCCCAATTTACTAAGTAACGTTGATAGGGCAAAGCATGGATGGCCCAATGTTGAGGTTAACGCAATGGAACAATACTGCATTAATCAATTGAATGACATGGTAAGCAAAAGATACATAAGGGTAGTTGAAGATGATGAATCATTAGAAATACAGAGAGAAGCCCTAGAGCATAGGCCTAAAAGGAGAGTCTGCTGGAAGAGCGAGATCATGGACCAATTATTAAGCAAAATCCCAAGTGAGGACATTGACATAGTAAACTCACTACTCTACGCCTACGACTTACTGGCTACAGTACCAAGAAGGAAAGGCCCCGGTATAACAAGCGGTAAATTAGACTTCATCACTGAGGACAAAAACCTTAGGGACTTCGTTGAAAAGCATTTAGCATGCAATGAATGCCCCTGCGCAAATAAAATAATCACCTCAAACTACAGGGAATTCAAGGAGCAATTAAAGCGAATATAGGCCCTAGAAACAATAAACACCATTAACATAACTCCCCGCATCAAGAGAATTCAATAATGCCCAACAAACATCAAGAGCGACGCACTACTTGCAGAGCATTAATAACACACCGCAGCTAATTATCCATATGACGAGGAATCCACGTAATCCTAAAACCAAGCCACAATCAAGAATCAATACCAGCAATGACCTCGATAATTCCATTACATAGACCAATCTCAAAATCCTAGCCAAAACCAACTCATTAGTCTAAATAAGCCGTAACACGACAAAGCAAAACCCTCCATATCACGTTAACAAAGAATTAGAGAGCAGGGTGGTAGCCGGGCCCGGATTCGAACCGGGGTCAACGGGTCCAGAGCCCGCCATCCTTGGCCGCTAGACGACCCGGCTAATAACAATGGGAAGAAACCAGTTTAAAAGCGCTACGCATCGCAAACAACCACGCATTACGCAAAACTGAAACAACGAAGACCCTAATAAGGCAAGCGCATAAAATAACCAATTACAATATTAAACCAAGCAACCACGAAACAACGACCAATATGGTCACACTAGAAGACCTGGCAAAGAGGGAATACGAAATAGAGGGCAAGAAGCTTAAGCCTACGAAGGTTTGGAAGGTTCAGCCTAAGGGTAGGAAGGGCTTCGTAATGGCGTTGTTCAAGACACCAGACGGAAAAACAGTAAGAAAAGTCATAGCAAAAGTAGACGAACAAGGAAACATAATAGTATAAACCAACAACAACCCATCAAAACAACTCAAAACAACCCATTTTCCTTCCTCTCCTTATCCTCCCACCAACACAACAAAACTTTCACAAAATAGAGTATAAGGAGGCGCTTCTTAGGCGTGTTAGTAGGTTTAAGGATGCGTTGTTTGTTGAGTCGCCGTATGATGCGTTAATTCGTGACTTAGAGGGTTGGGTTCGTGGTGTGAAGGCTATTGATGATGGTAATAATGGGTGGGAAATAGAGGTGAGGAGGATTCTCTATAGGATTGGTGATAGGATGCTTCAATTGTTTAAGCAAGCTAAGGAGGAGTGGTTTAGGGTGCATTATGGGGAGCTGAATAGATTGTTTGAGAGGCTTTTAAGTGGTGGGGTTAATGTTACTGGTGATAAGCGGTTAGTGCTTAGTTCAGGCGACTTGTCGATTACGATAAATAGAATTAAAGCGCGTAAAGTCACAATAAGGTTGGTGCCCAAGGGATTATTGGGTATTAATATTAGGGTACCAAGGCTATTTAGTGAGTATATGCAAAGAGCCGCGTTATTGGGTTGGGTGCTTAGTGATGAGGGTAGGGATGAAGGTCGTCCAATGATGTTTACGGCTTACACATGGCAGGCTTTACTCTGGGCTTTGGTGCATGATGGGTGGGTTCATATACGTATATATGCCATAGACTTAAATGATGATGGCATCACGGTAATATGGCAACTTAGGGCAAGACATAAGAGGATCAGTAAGGATAGCGCCATTAAGTGAGTTGTTAAGTCTTGACGATGAGGAGTTTACAACTTTTTTACTCTTCTTCACGTTAGGTGATGGAAGTATTGACGTTAAGAAACAGAGAATTAGGCTTTATATATACAAAAGAGAATTGAAGCAACTTATCGATAGGCTACGTAATTACGGTTTTATTGAGGAGAGATGGACGATTAGCACTTTATAAAGCAAAGACCAGAAAAATGGCTAGGAAATGGTATAATACATGGGAAGCGATAATTAATGTATTGAGCGAATTAAAAGATGCCGAGAAAATAAGGAGAATAAAGGCTTTAGTCATGATAACTTAATCGCCTAACCGTAATGCCCACAAAGGGACGTGAGAAGGTTGGAAGAATTTCTAACCCAACCGCAATGCAGCAAAATAATCTTCTTGGTCCCTCCGCCGGGATTTGAACCCGGGGCCTGCCGGTGTCCGACTACCCGTGGGCCTTTTTCTAATGTCGCCCACGGGGCTGACTACAGCCATACGGGGGACGCAGCGGGTTGCCGCCGTCCCTGGCCGCTCTAACCGCTGAGCTACGGAGGGCTTGTTTTTTGTGTTTTGTTGGTTTTTAAGGTTTTCTTCGTTGTGGTTATGGGTTGGGTTTGTTTAGGGGTTGTTGGGTTAGGTTTTATGCTTTCGCTGTGGAAGTTACTTCCGGTGTGGAAGTGTGTTATTTGATACGAAACCTAAGGTGCGTAGGGTTGATTTGTTTGATTTTGAGGAGGAGTTTGGTGGGCTTTCGAAATTTGTTGTTGATTCTTTAACGCGGCTTATTGTTGTTGGGGTTTGAGGGGGGCTGGTAAGACTTCGTTGGTGTTGACTACGCTTAATGAGTTGGGTGTGCCCTATGTCTTTGTTGATGTGAGGGAGGTTGTTAGGTCTAGGAGGGGTTTGTATGAGGTCTTGTCGAGGGCGTTAAGTGATTTTCTTAGGAGGTACTCGCCGTATAAGGCTTTGCTTAGTAGTTTCATTGGGGTGTTAAGTGGTGTTAGGGGTGTTAGGGTGCATGGTTTTGAGGTCTTGCTTAATTGGGGTAGGGATAGGCCGTTACTTACTGAGTTGTTTAGGGAGTTTGATAGGGTTTCGGGTAGTGTTGGTTCTAGGTTTGTCTTTGTTATTGATGAGGCCCAGAGACTTGTTGGGTCGTTGGGCGTTGAGGTTTGGGGTGCCGTGGCTCATGCCTATGACAAAAAGAATGACAAGCCTCGCCCTTCAGGGCGGGGAGGAGGTCAGGTATTAACAACGTTGAAGAAGTACTCAATAATTGATGAGAATCTGGAGTTTACAGACCCAATAGTTAGGGAGGCGGCGCGGGAGTTGTGATGCCTTATTAATGTGTAATATGGCTTACTATTGTGCTTGGCATTCGTTTACGTCTATTCCATGGCCTTTTAGGACTTGTCTTAGTGCTCCGTAGTCCTCGGGTTTTAAGTCTGGTATTTGGTATGTGGTGCCTTGGTAGTTGATGAAGACGTTATATGCGTATGGTCTAAAATCCCTCCCTGTTATGGCCTTGTAGCATATGGTTATTTCGTTGGGTTTTGCCGCGTATGTGCCGTTGATTGTGTCGAGAATTATCGAGTCGACCTTAATCTCCACCTTCCTAAGGTTTGTTATGGCTTTTCTTATTGATTTAATACGTGTGTAGGAATATATTATTAATGTTAGAAGTGCGGTTATCACCATTGATGTGATTATTGATAATGCAATGAGTTGGTTACCCTCTGCATTTGGTAAAAGGGTGATTATGGTAACGATTATGATTACTAGGTATAGCACTAGGAGAAGCAGGCTAATTACTATGCCTGTTGAGTATCTGTCAATTGACCACTCGACATCGTTGCTTTCCCAGGACCACTCGCTCATGGGCTGGTTATTAATGTAATTCCTGCCTTGTTATTATGTATTTTGCGTTTCCCTCTCTTTCTATTTTTAGTTGTAGTTCCTGGGCTATTGCTGGTAGGTAGAGTATGAGGGTTCTTATGCATTGTTGTGATGCCCTGGTTCCGTACCTTGTTTGGTGCCATGCGTGGAAGCATGCCATTGTTATCTTGTACTCGTTGTCCCTAGTTATGTTCCTCCTGCAGTTAATTAATACGTAGCTTATTAGGAATTCCCTGATATCACTCATTCCGCATCTATGTCTCTGTTCCTGGCTTTGCAGTAGTGTTTGTTTCACATAATTATTTTATCCGCTTGATTTATAAGTTACTTTCAGTGTTGGGGCTGAATTATTATTCGTAATTGAAAATCACTCACGAGACGGTTCCCTGAGGAGTAGTACCTCCGTGTAATCGCCCTCCCTTATTATTTGTCCCTTCCTCGTGAACACCAATCCATTAATCATGAGGAGGGTGTGGGTTAGCGAGCTACCTTGCCTCGGTAATTCCTCAATGACGTAATCATTACCAACCCTCCTAACCCTAACCCTATACTGCCTTGCAAACTCTTCATCACCCAGTGTGCCCCTGGCTAGTTTAGCCATTACCCTTGGCTCCGCAATATCCACCTTAACACCCGCGAGTCTCTTGATAACCTCCTTAACGACCACAGTCATGGCATTTAAGGCCGATATTGGGTGCCCTGACATGTTAATAATGACCTTATTATTACCCGATACTGCCAAGCCCGTTGGCCTGCCGGGTCTCATCCTTAACCCCCTAATGTATATTCTTGGGTTTAGTGACTTCGTTACCTCATAGACATAGTCAACGCCACTCGGTCCTGTGCCGCCAGTGGTTATTACGATGTCGGCAAGATCCAGGGCCTTCATTACGGTGTTCCTAATAGCTTCCTGATCATCAGGTACTATGGTTCTGCCCACTACCTCGGCGTACGGTATGTACATCCTCACGTAATTCCCTATAAAGGATGCCGTGCTCTCCACAACTTTACCGTTAATTACCGCATCCAGCACCTCACCCGGTGCCTTGGTCTCAATTAGCTCGGAGCCCGTGGCAACTACGAACAACCTAACCCTTCTCCTAACCCAAACTTCGCCAATACCAAGTTCCAGTAGTGCTGGTATGTCCCAGGGCATTATGACCGTACCTTCCCTAAGTACGACATCACCCCTTCTGGCAAAGTCGCCTGCTGGGTCCACGTTTTCCCAGGGCTTGACTGACTTATTAATGACGACTTCATTATTGCCAGTGACGTCAACGAACTCCTCAGGGACAACGGCGTCAGCGCCAACTGGTAGGTAGGCGCCGGTGGTTACGTAGGCAGTCTCCATGGGGCCAACCTTAATGCTTGGTACCTCACCAATACGTACAGAACCCACAAGCCTTAACCTAGCGGGTGCCTTGAAAATGTCCCGGCTCCTAACGGCATATCCATCGTAGGCCGCCTTGGGACGCGGCGGTATGTCCATGGGCACTACCACGTCCCTGGAGAGCACCCTACCCATTGACTCCCACACTGGCACTGGCTCCTCATTAACCGTACTTAACGTATCCATTGCATTAATTAATTCCTCAATTTCATGCGGCTCCACGAATTTGTACTCATGGGGCTTCACGTGTATTAATGAGGCAATGCGCTATTTAAAACCCTAGGCTATGCACTATGGGGGATTAAATGTGAATGCCCTGTTCAATGCTGATGTGCTGGAGGGTGCGTACCAATTGCTTAACTATGATGATGAAGATGAGAGCGCGTTGATGCAGGACTTTGGTTTGAGGTATGGCGATAGGTATTTGGAGATTTATAATGATGCCCAGGAGTTCATTAACTCATTGGGTGAGGACGCAGACGCCAGGGTAAGGAAGTTTTACGAGTTATTGGCTGATCATGCGATGAGCAGAGTCAGGGGCTTTGGTAACGCTGTCTATGCCCTGGCTAAGTACCTTGGACTTGGTGGTGATGAGACGGTACTTAGTATTCAATTTAGGCTTATGGGGTTTGGGGACCATGTGGTTACTGAGTTAATAAGGGCGGGCATGCTTATGCACAGGAGTAGGGATGTCCTATTTGTCCCCGAGTACTTAATACCAAGGCTTCTTGAGGTGTCGGGTGATGTAATTACTCCCAACGTGAGGGACGCATTAAGCGGCTTGGGAAGTGTTGAGTTGGCTATTGTTGAGTCTGCTGCCTTCGGGTCCAAACCCATTAATTGGCTGTTTAGGGCTATCTATGGTACTGACTTCAGGGAACTCTTGCCCAGTATTAGAATTGATAACCTACTTGATGGAAGCACCGGTGAACTCATTATTAACCCCGCCATTGACATCCGGGAACTTAGGACTGCACTCCATGAAATGAAGGATTACAATGCAAGGACCATGAGGAGGACCATAAGCCCTCATGGACAGTACACTTATAGTAGAATTGCCAGATGTGGTGTTGTCTATACAGTGTTTGGTGAAGGCGGTAGGGAATTGATAATGCTTTATCCCTGGATCGTACCCAGTAGGAGAATACTGGACTACCACTCACGTGAGAATAGGGTTATCGTGATCATGCGTGAACCTAGCGATGAATTCACGGATATAATGAACAAGCATGCCGATGAATTACCCCCACGCACTAGTTTCATATTTATTAATGGTAATGAGGCCCTTGTCTATAAGCCCCAGGCACTGGATAGGGCCTTTGACCTATTCCTCGACTTCCTCTATAGGTCCAACCTCAGGGTCACATACTTAAATTGAGCTAGCCCTTTATGAGCCCTATAACGAGCCCTATTATGAATGCCAGTGATGAGTATGGTATGGCGCCCATGAATTGCTGCGCCTTTGAGTACGCGGTAGCCATCGCATAGCCTGAGTAGTGGAGGATGGCTGCTATGGTTGATGGACTTAGGTAACCAAGGGCCATGGCTAGGATCACTATGGCAAGCAGAATCAATGCAACGCCTATTAACCTCCTTATTAGTATGCCCACCAGTAAACCAAGGACAAAGAGCCCTATTATACTGACAATCTGCGTCAATGTTAATCCAAACACCTCCATGCCAAAATAAATCCAATTGGGAGATATTAAAAAGGTTAACCTACGTCATTAAGGAGCTCTTTAATGGCCCTGGATAGCGCCATGGATACCTCACGACCTTCCTCCTCCGTTAGATAATGTCTACCAGTCATGCGACCGGTCATTGGTATTACATGGAAATGTATGTGGAATATTACCTGCCCAGCATCTGCACCATTATTCTGAATAATCCTAACACCAGGTGTGCCAAGGGCCTTGATCATTGCCATAGCAATCAACTTAGTCACGTTAATCACCCTGCATAATTCATCACCTGGAGCCTCAGTTATATCCCTATAGTGCCTCTTGGGCATTACCAGCGTGTGGCCCCTGTTTATTGGGTATTTATCCAGTATGGCTATTACATCATTGTCCTCATAAACCACGTAGGCCGGCTCCTCACCCTTAACTATTCTGCAGAAAACGCAGTCCATTGTGGTACTGCGTAGGTTAGTCATTGTTTTAAAGCTTCAACATATCTGTGCATACGTAGAGACCGACAATAGGTAAACGCTGATCGTGAATATTACGAGGACTGTCACGAAAATAATAAGCATTAAGTCATTGACGCTACCTCTACCCAGGTAGTTTGTCAATAGGAATACCCCAGTAATGGCCAGTATTAGGGTTAGTATTCCCATTAGTGTGAAGGGGCCTGAACACGTTGGAAGGACACCGGGCGTGTAAACGGCATACCAAAACCCCAATATGAACAACACCAATATTAATGCAGCTATTATCCCAAGCGCCGCAAGCCACCTACTTTGTGTTGCCGAACTCATTAAAATACGTACCTGGAGCAACCCCTTTTAAAGATGACTTACTCTAATAATTGGTACCTTACCTAGTGACCCAGTGGTGGGATTATTAAGCAGGTCATTCGGGGGTAGAAGGGAGTCCTTCATCGTGGTCCTGGGTTTCTCGAGGTTGATGGCCCATGTATGTGAATAAATTAAGCTAGGGTGAATAATAGCAAATAAGTAATAAATACCAGGGGAATCCGTGATCTTTAATGAGCAGTAGTGATCTGAGTATACATGGTAAGGTGCTTTACACAGGAATTGAGAAATGCCCAGTATGTGGTAGGGAAACGCTTCACGTTGTAGAGGTTCTATATAATGACCCGGCCTTCGGCGGTTTAATACTGTATAGTAATCAATGCGATTATTGTGGTTATAGGAGGGTTGATATTCAGTATCTTGATTCAAGGGGTCCCTCAAGGATCACCTATGAAATCAAGGATAATGTTGATGTATATAGGACCTACATATTTAGGTCTAGGACGGCTAGGATCAGTAGCCCGGAGCTTGGTTTTGATATTGACCCAGGGCCTGAGGCTGAGGCCATGATAACCACCGTGGAGGGACTATTAATGCGCATGCTTGATGTGGCGGATAGGATGGAAACCATGAACGAGGATAATGAGGAGAGTATACGTAAACTAAAGGAGTTTAAGGCTAAGGTTCAGAGTGCCCTTCATGGTATGCTTATGTTTAGGATAATCATTGAGGATCCAAGTGGTAACTCAATAATTAAGCCACCGGAGGGCAGGGAGTCCGAAGTCCATATCGAACCCTTGAACGCGGTGGAGTAGTTCGCATTGTTTACTATGGACCATTAGGACAAAGTTTTTAACTCCGGTTAAGCCCAGTGGTTGATGCCTAGGCGTAGACGTACATCAGGGATGTCACCGTTCATAGCCGCTGGGTTGGTTAAGTTCAATGAGGCTAAGGAAATTGAGAAAATAAAGATAAGTCCCCAAGCCGTGATATTCCTTGGAATAGCAATCTCAATATTGGTGATAGTACTAAGGTTCCTGGTTCCTCTTTAAACTCCTCCTTGAAGAGCCTCCTTCATGCACGGCCCTTATTATGTCCTTAATCAACTCGGGCTTTTCCTCGATTATTGTTCCTGTGACCACGGCATCGGCACCAGCCAACGCTAACTCAGCAGCCCTCTCAGGGTCCTTAATACCGCCACCAACAATTAATGGCTTGCTAACTAGCTGCTTAATCCTTGAAACCATCCTGGGTCTCACCGACTCACGCGCCCCACTACCGGCCTCAAGGTATATCATGTCAAACCCCATTAGCTGAGCTGCGTATGCATAGGCTAGCGCAATGTCATCCCTATCATAGGGTATTGGCCTCGCGTGGCTTACGTAACCGACGGCGCCACCATCACCGACTATTATGTATGCCAGTGATATTGGTTCAAGGTTCCTGAACTTCTTTACCAAGAGCACTGAGGCTTGTATCTGGGCACCCACTATGAAGTAGGGATCGGCGCTGTTTAGTACGCTTAGGAAGAATACGGCGTCGGCGTACTTACTTAGATTCGCGACGCTTCCTGGGAATAGTATCACGGGTATTTTTAGCAAATCCTTAACGGCACTTAGATACTCATCCAGTTGCCCCTCTGATATGCCCAGGGAGCCTCCAACCATTAGTGCGTCACTGCCATACTCCTGAACCATCAGTGCAAGTTCCCTGAATTCATTGGCACTTACCTTATCTGGGTCAAGCAGTGTCATGTGTATGGAACCAAGCTCAGCAATGCGGTTCACTAGGTAATTCTTAATTCCCATTGAATAGGTTGATTTTAACGAAATTTTAAATATCACTCCTCAGTATAATCGGGCTCTTCTGTGAATTCGCCTTCCTCGTTATAGGTTTCCTCAGTACCAATGCCTTCACTAAGCTCCTCATTATCCTCACTTAATGGTTCAGTAGTGCTTCGCTGCTCCTCGTCGAGTAACGGATTATTTTTCGGCGTTAACTGGGTTAGTGATACCGTAACCTCCTTCTTAGGCTTTATTTGCCCTTGGTAATAGAGATCCACGAATTTATTGAAGTAATCCACAGGGAGTAGGCCGGGTATGTAGTTAAATTCGGCCTCAAGTTCGCAATTACCGCAGTTAACTAATACCTTACCTTCCTTCTTGTTTAGCTTCACGTTAACCAGCGGGGCGCCGCAGTGTGGGCACGTGAATATCTTAGGCAGGGTTTTCTTGGGTCTAAGTAATGCCTTTTTACGACTTTTCCTTCTACGACCCATCGAAGCCACAACTAACTCTTAATATAAATACCTTTTTCTTAATGTTAATGAATTCTCCTAAGTGGTAAATAATCAGTCGGGTAAGTTTTCGTCACTTTATCCGCGTAACTCTGTATCATCATACTCATCAAAAATACCGGGGATTCCCTACTGTCACTGTAGATCTCGGAATAATACTTAAAAAACCTTATCGAGCAGTTAATTGATGCATGGACTTACCGTAAGCATTAACGATCCATTAATAATCTATCCCCTAATTATAATTATTGCACTAAT
The DNA here is from genome assembly GCF_026000775.1 of Vulcanisaeta souniana JCM 11219. Classification (GTDB taxonomy): domain Archaea; phylum Thermoproteota; class Thermoprotei; order Thermoproteales; family Thermocladiaceae; genus Vulcanisaeta; species Vulcanisaeta souniana. Next base: position 1,185,278 of record NZ_AP026830.1, read on the forward strand.
AATATCATTAGTGTTGGCCTTTGCCGCCTTGAGGATTAGGGTAATAACGAGGGACGCCGTCATACCATCAACACTCGTGGGCTTCATGATACTACTCGGCGGCCCTTCCTCAATACTACCATTCATAGTCTTTCTGGGTAGTTCAAGCGCCCTTACCAAGATTGGCATTGAAAAGAAGGAGGAACTTGGTGCGGCAGAAGATGTTAAGGGAAGAAATTGGAAGCAGGTACTGGCCGTCGGCCTGGTACCAAGTACCTTGGCGCTGCTGGCTGGCGCGGCTTACTTTAATCGCGATATGTTGATCTATCAAGTACTCATCACAGCATCCGTAACGGGCATAGCCTACTCAAATGCTGATACGTGGGCTTCCGAGCTCGGCGTCCTCAGCAGGTCAAAACCAAGGTTAATAGTGAGGCCTTGGGTTACGGTTGATCCCGGTGTCTCCGGCGGCGTAACGCTACTTGGTGAGTTAAGTTCGTTTTTGGGGTCATCAACCATAGCATTAACATACCTAGGTGTCCAATACCTACTTAGGTTCCTTGGTTTCATTAATACCGTGAATCCCTGGTTAGTCGCCATAGTGCTGATCCTTGGTTACCTTGGGGAGGTGCTTGACAGTGTCTTCGGTGCGTTGTTTCAGCCCAAGTATAGGTGCCCCAGGTGCGGAATTATGACTGACAGGAATGTGCATGTATGCGGCGAGAGAACTGTGAGGGTTATGGGTAGTTACGACCTTGAGAATGAGGATGTTAATCTACTCGTGTCCGCAATAACGGCTGCTGTGTCCCTCGCGGTACTACTGCTGATATTTAGCTCCCGCGCTATTATTACCGGGTTTATAAGTTAATCAAGGGATTGGGTCATTAACGTGAAGCCGTAAGTACAGGCATATTTATTGCATATTTATGCCTGGATATACAGGGCTATTACGTATACGTAATTAACCATGAATCCTTTAAATCTCGCTGTCTACGTCTATTTAATGACACAGATAACAAATATTTATGCGGACTTTAAGAAGATCGAGGAACTGGTCGCGAGGGGCCTGTGGGTGGCTGTTAAGTATGCCAGGGGTTCCTGTGTGAGCTTCACGCCAAAGAAGATCCTGGAGTATGCCGAGTTCAATGACACAATACCCGTTGTACTAACCCTGGTTAAGCATGTACTTAAGCAATTAAGTGATGAGGGTTACCTCCAGGTTGATAATAGCAGGAGCATTGTCAGGTACCAACTGTGCAATAAGTCAAAACTCTGGGATCTAATAAAGCAAAGTAGTGGTCCCGAGGACGTTCTAAAGTTCCTTGAAGAAGTCACTCAGTAAAAACCGTTATCTACCAATACATTAAATAGCAGTGATATACCCATGATTGATTAACTATGGGGAGTACAACTGAAACAAAAAACAGAATAAGGGAATTCGGTGAAACAAATTTAATCAACATCGTAAGAAACATCGTTGGTTCCACTGAAGACAACGACGTAGAGTACATGTATATTGATGGGATCACGCTGGCAATGAAAATTGATGGTTTATCCCTGACAACGTCTAAAATGCCGTTCATGACACACTTTGATATGGGCTGGAAGGTAATGGCATCAGTGGTCAGTGACTTCCTTGCCAAACTTACCAAGCCTCTCTATGCAGTTGTCTCCATAACCATGAGGGGTGATGACACTATTGGTGACTTTAGAGAATTGATAAGAGGCTTAGGCAGTGGCGCTAATTACTTCGGCATGAGGTACCTGGGTGGTGACTTAAATGAGGGTGCGGATGACGTAATTGATGTTGCGGCTATTGGTAAACCAATGACTAGACCCATAGGTAGAAAGCCAAGGATCGGTGATGTACTAGTCACAAAACCTCTATTTGGTTATACAGGATTGGTTTTCAAACTTTACTATAGTAATGAACTGGATAGGTGGAAAGACGTGGAGACCGTTATGAAAGGCATTGAGATACTGAAAAGGCCAGAGCCGGAGGTGGGTATACTCAATGATCTTCTGAAACATGCGGACTGCATATCAGCCAGTATGGACTCAAGTGATGGACTTGGGAAGGTTCTATGGACAATGGCCACCAATGGTAAAGTGAGAATACGTGTTTATGGGCTACCCATTAATGATGACCTGTTGAGCTCCCTAGCTGAAATACCTGGCGTGAAACTCGAGGAGGTGGTATTTAACGGTGGTGAGGAATTCCTACCAGTATTTTCCGTAAGGGAGGATTGCGTGGCTAAATTTAGGGATCTTGGTTTTGTGGATTTTGCAAGGATTGAGGAGGGTAACGGTGTTTATTTTAATGATTCACCACTTAAGTTTAGAGGCTGGGACTACTTCACCGGCTGGACGGGTTAAGCCTCAATGACCCTTATCTCACCTTTAACGAATATCTCCTGCGTCAGGGTTACTATGACTACTATAGCTAATATATAAAGCGCCGAGGTTATCATGAACATTAATTGATACGATGACTTGGCCGGCAATGTTATCCATAGCAACGGCTTAAGCGAAACAATTACTGATGCTTGATACATGCTCATTATTGAACCGGCAACGGCGGGACCCCAGGCACCGCCTATGTTCCTAAATACTGAGTTCAAACCAGTGGCGAGACCCATATTCTTCCTGCCCACCGAGAACACTAGTATGTTTATTACAGATACATTCACCATACTAATACCGGCAGATAATACGGACATTGACCCTATCACGTATGATAAGCCGTAGAACGACGTATACGTCAGCATCAACAGGCCCACTACTGCTATTGCTGAACCAATAACAGCCAGTTTCTTAGCGCCAATGTTCGTGATTATCCTACCTGCTATTGGCGCTGTTATCATTTGGACCACGGCCATCGGGATCATCATGATACCGGCATCCAGTATTGATAAGTCATAACCAAGCGGTTGTGGTGATTCAAGTAGATAGGTTAGGGCCTGGGCCATTAGGAATAGAGCGAACCCAGCCAAGGCAACTCCAACATTCGCAGCCAGCACATTCCTATTACTCAATAGGCTTACTGGGACTATTGGATGGCTGATTGTTGTTTCATACAAGACAAAGACGCCGAAGCCAAGCACAAAAAGCACTAGGAGCGACATGATAGTGGGGTCTGTCCAGCCGTAAGTCGGCGCGTCGGTGACAGCTATTAGTCCACTGGCTAGGGATGTTGAGAGGAGAAATAGGCCAATCCAATCAATTGGTTGGGGATTTCTAATCCTGCTCTCCCTAATGTATAAGTAGACCATTAAGTCCTCCAGTATTATGAATGGATAGACCGTGTGGTACGTCGCTTGCCAACCAAGGGTTTGGGATATGTAGGCGCCAAGTGGTAGTGATACGGCCATTCCAACGCCGAACATGGCGCTTATTAATCCCTGTACCTGCGGAATCATGCGCGGTGGGAACTCCTCCCTAACCAGGGCGAAGGCTAGGGGCATCATTGCCATGCCGACACCCTGCAATGCCCTACCCACCAGGAGTATCCCGTAACTTGTCGAGAAGCCTGTTATGAGGGCGCCAATTGTGTATGTTACCATTGTTATTATGAGCATCCTCTTCTTGCCAAACATGTCACCCAGCTTACCCATTATTGCAGAGGATAATGTACCCATGAGTATGTAGATTGATAATATCCAGGAGGCGTCAGCAGTGGATATATTCAGGTCCTTCTGTATTGTTGGTAGTGATGGTACGAGCATTCCCTCGGTGTACATAACGACGAGGGTTAGCGTTACCAGTATCGCCGTTGCTCGCCACGCATAGGCAACATCATACTCCCCACCTAAACTAGTTCCACCTCTATACATCTATCATCACCACCACACATTACCTCATAATTAACAAAGCGACCCTGGTAATTCGTTTGCCCCGCACCGCCAGAGTTTGTTGGGGATACACGACTGCCGTTGTTATTACCACCCATCCTACGTCTCCTAATAGCCGCAATAACGCCTATTACAAGAACAACCACTATCAGTATGAACACAATCCATAGAAGTACATTTGGCGCAGACCTAACAGTTACGTAGGTAGTCACAGACTCAGCCAGTGGATATAGGGAACCAGTTTGATTCCACACGAAGGTTAGGACCACCGGGTAATTACCTGGCCGCGCATTTGAGTCAACATCCACTAGGAACGTGACATTTATCTCCTGCCCTGGCTTTAAATCGCCGATAAATGCCTGGGATGCCGTTAATGCCGAGAGTGGGTTGCTCGATGATACGTGTGGCTGTATTACCTGGCCTGTGGATATCGTAACCATCACATTCTTAGCCTCAACAGAACCCTCATTCATGATCGTTATTGTTATTGGTACCTTGGACGCGCCAGGTGACAGAGTTGATGACGATATTGTACTCAACAGCGCATTCAGGTTCGACAGACTTGGGTTTGGTGGTTGTGGGTAACTGACACTAACCACGGCTAGGTTGGCCCTGGGCCTTACATTAAGCTGGTAGTATCTCGTTGTTGAACCACCGTCATAAGCCACGGTAACGTTCACCGTATAATTACCTGGGTCACTTGGTAAGCTAATGGGGATTGTTAGTTGAATTGGTTGACCCGGCGGTATGGCGCCAAGTATTAACGGCATGCTGATCAGGGGTGAAACGCCCGTACTATTTATATAGAGCATGGCATCGTACGCAATACCGGATCCAATATTCACAATACTAAGCATCAACTGGGCCATTGGGTAGCTCTGAAAAACCTCAGGTGGGTTGGTGGCCACTGACTGAATGTACACAATGGGTTCTTGAGGAACTATTAGGGTTGCGTTAATCACATCATCATCACCCGTGAAGTAATCAACCCACAGCTCCAGCGTATAATTTCCTTGAAGTAAGTAGTCGGGTACATAGGCATAGAAGGTCAGCGGGACCGGCTGACCCGGTGGTAGAGCAGGTAGGTGCTGCGTCATGTTAACCAGCCTGAGTTGTGACGGAGCGGATAGTAGGGTCACCGTGACATTATAGACCGGAGTATTCCCATAATTGGTTAGGTATATGGTTAGGGGCACGTATGAATTAGGCAGTGCTTGAACCACATTGTCCGGGGTGCCTATCATTGCCGTCGCCTCAAAACCAATATAACCAAGTATGGGCACCGAAACATTGGTACTAACGCTCTCCGAGGATTGGGACGTGGATATTGATGGTATTGAACCCATTACTGTTGGTATCTGTATGGTTACAGGCACGGTCTTGACCCCGGTGATTATTGGCGTATTATCGTAAAGCATTGTGGTGACTAGGGTGGTTACTGGAATTGAAATAGTCTGATAGGTAATGAGGGGCTTAACGGTAGTCGTTATGTTAACCTCTGTATAATTAACTGTTATGGGAACTTCGTATATGCCCATGGGCGTATCAGGATTGACCTGGACATATACGATGCATGAACTATTACCCTCAGGCGGGACAACGGGTATTTGGCAGTAATTTGATGATGAGTTGACATAGTAGATCGGCGTTATTAGTGATGAGTTTATTGCTATGGTCATGTTGAATAGGTAGGCCTGTGTTGGGTTAAACACAGTGAACACTAGGTACGAGTCCTCACCAGGTGCCACAGGTTGATTAAGTAACCAGTGGGCCAGTACTATTATAGATAGTGATATCGGATCCATCGAAATACACAAGGCAAACGACCCCTTTAAAAACCATTCTCAGTTATCGAATAGATATCGGTGAAGGGCACGTACAAAAAATTAATAAACTCATGAGAAAGTAATGGCCAGCGGGGGTGCCCGAGCCAGGTCAAAGGGGACGGGTTGAGGTCCCGTTGGCGAAGGCCTGCGTGGGTTCAAATCCCACCCCCCGCACCAAAAACTGAACACTAAACTCACAAACCATGTGCGTAGATATATCATATTGCTTATGGTGTTCTTAATACATTGCGTGAATTAGGTCATTTACTTTCTATCTCTATGTTTAACGACTAATGATATTTATTATCGTGGCTATAATTATTATTAGGGTAATGACCCATAATGCCATTACTAAATATGTATTGTCAAATAGGATATAATACCACCAGTCATTGATTAATTGTGCTTCATTTGTGAAAAATAATTGATTGTTAAAGTAATAGGCAAGATATTCGTTATTTGATGCCACCGGAACTGCTGCAGGGAATATGGAGGCGGGGCTAGGCGTATTTACTATGGGTATCTTTAACATTCTAATGACTTGGTGTATTACCGAGCCTTTAGTTACGTTTATAACCGCTAATAACTCCTTATAACCGTAAACACCGTAGGATACACTGCATGGGTATACAGTCAATAGCGCAATACCATTACTCATTAAGTCAAGCCTTGAGCAATACTCAAGAAACTCTACACGTAAATTAATAGGTATGGTCATATTTTCAATGACTGAGCCATTACCGCTTATCCTTACTATTGAGACGCCATTATAGTTCTGTGTAAGCACTAGGCCGTAGTTATCCGCATTAAATACTGCACCACTTAAACCATTAATCACGAATTTTAGTTTCGTGCCATTATTCATAACCTCCACGCCACAAAGGGAGGCTCCACAGGGATAGACTAGGGTATTGTTCACCATCTCGGACGAAAGAGCCGAACTTATACCTGTAATGTTAACGCCATAAATCACGGCACCATTTGAGTCATTAATGAGAATTAACCTTACGTAATTCGTGCCAGTATTATTATTATAGGCTTCATAAATAACAACGGCGTAATCGTTAAGTACATTAACCATGGGGACACAGCGTCCGTTTGAACATTCAATCCCTATTGGACATGGGTATATGGGCATATCCCAGGCAATACCTAATGTGCCATTTTCCCTAATTAGTATCCTAACTAAGTCACCACACGTCGTATTAATAACCGTGTATCCCATCTGATTAAGCCCATTAACTTCACTGACTTTAAATGTAGTTATGAATTGGGGAAATACATAAACACTACCATTAATAATGCCATAAACCAAACCATTAATCAAGCTCATATACTTAATCACGGATTTATTACCATAAACAGGGCTTAAGAAATAATGACTTATAACCATGCCACTACTAGCATTAACTTTAGTTAAACATAACCCAACCACATCGCTATTGAATATATTATTCCAACCGACACATGTATAAATAATATTCAGAAAATCATTATTACAATCAACCTTCATTTGAGGAATAGGGGGAGAGGTGTTGGCTACTAATGATGATTGTATTGTTATTGCGCGTCCCGTCTTAAGGTTGATTATTAAGAACCTCTGAAATTGACCTAGGGCATTATTCATATTAATATAACCAAGCACAGCATAATTACCGCAGAGGGATAATGATGCTAGGTAATCTATATCGTTTGTCGACCATATATAGGGTAACGGACTTAAGTATAGATTGGCATAAGTTATTAGTGAGACTAAGGTAATTAGTATCGTTGATACGATAATTAGAACCCGCAATCTAAGCATTAGGTTTTACCCATACCGTGGTGAGGTATATAAGCGTTGCCACGTCTCTGTGAGTTAGGATTTTTAGACCATTCTCTTCATGGTCTTCGTATGTTCATTAGGCATGCGTATGAGGGTGATGATGGCATTAACCTGGCAATTGCAGCAGCGGTGGGTTTAGTATTCTCAATGGCGCTTTTACTCTTTATTAGGCTTATTAGGCCCATAAGTCTGTCAGTGCATAGGGAATTGTTTGGTGCTGGCATATTTGCTGTGTCGATACTCTTCTTCCTGTGGTTGTTAACATCGTCGGTGAGGAGTAAACGTAGGGATTAAAAATTATTTATTAAGCGCCATTACGATAGTTTTATCGTCATTAAATCGCTGTATATTGGTCCCTTTGGTGTTAACACGCTTCTCTTTAGCTTTATTGAGTCTACTGTTTGTGTTCCGAAGTCCATGTTTTCGTACTTCCTAACAACCTCCATGTACCTGTCCCTATTCCTAACGTACTTAACCCTGGCGATAGTTAAGTGTGGTACGAAGCCTTTCTCATCCCTCTCTCCAATGTCTCCCGTGAATTTCATTATTAATTCATGGAGGTTCATTAAGTCCCTGGCGCCTTCCTCAATCCCCACCCAAATAACCCTTGGTCTGTCTATGTTTGGGAATGCACCGATTCCCCTAACATGTATTGTGAATTGACTGTACTTAATGGCATCCAGTCTCTTCTTTACCTCCTCCACTAATTCCCTACTTATCTCGCCAATGAATCTCAGGGTTATGTGTAGGTTCTCCGGCTCCACTGGTTTCATGTCGACCCCCGAGCTCATGAGCTCCTTCTGCATTTTTATCATGGGTTCCTTTAATTTGTCCGTTAGTTCCACGGCAATGAAGACTCTGTATAATTCCCTTGACATCATTTTAATGCCTCCTGGTAATAATTTAATCTTAACTGTGCGTTTCCCACTGGTGGACTGCTCGTGGGTTTCTGCATCCTAGCCATGTTGTTCCCTAAGCATATCATAGATCCACTTATTGAGGTATTCACATTTCTCTGGCGTTATTTCATCCGTTGCCCCACACATGTCGATGTATGGACAGTAGAAGCAGGGAATCCTTGTTAGTAGGTCGTAGGTTAGCACCTTCATTAGGGACCCAGCTTCTACGAGTTCCCTGGCCACTGCTGAGCCGAACTCTGTTAATTTAACCTTGTACATGACCCTCTTGCCACTGCCTATGTTTTCTTTCGTAAGTAGGCCCCTCTTCTCTAGTTTGTTTATGAATGGCATTCCGGCCTTGCTCTTTATGCCCATTACCTTCCAAATGTCCCTAAGCATGATCTCGCCGCCGGCCTTGTATATTTCCGTGAGGATCTTGGTTTCTTTTTCATTCAATTCCTTAATTAATGAGGGTACGTCACTACTCACGAACAACCACTATAACTAACCCCTTAAAAACCTTGCAAGTAATTGAGAAGCCATGGAAAGTTTAATTAATTTTAAGTTAGGGTGCTTGAAACCACGGAATTAGACCTCAATAATAATATTGATCCTGGAAATAACCTCCTTATAGCGGTTCCTAATGGTTACGTCAGTGACGCCAGAGGTCTCAGCAACATCACGCTGCCTCTTCCTAACGCCCATTAGGGTTACGGCTATGTAGACCGCGGAGGCCACTAGAGCATAGAACGTCCTGCCATTGGTCAAACGCTTACGTTGACCCTCATTTACTATGTCCATGGCCAACTTAGTTACGTGGAACCTAACATCATCATTAAGCCTAAGTGAATTAACAACCTTCTGGAGGAACCTACCGAGTTCCTCCTGGCTCTTTATGGCAATATCATTACCGCCAACAACCTGCCTAACGATACCCAACAACCTACTAATGCTCTTACTCCTCTCGATATTCAGCATGCTTCTTAATACGCGTAGTGGACACACGATCTTCGCCCGCTTGCAGGATACGTAAAGTAGGACAAGGGCAAGGTCCTTAGTCCTAACACCCTTAAGGTCCTGCTTACTGGATAATTGCCTAAACAATATTATGGCCTCCTCAATAACGCTCTCCGGCAAATTAAGCCCGTACTTGACTTGCCTCATTATATTGAGCAGGTCAGAAACCCTCCTCTCGGTATACTGGTACTGATTATATCTATTAAGCCTAACCAGCACCCTAAACTTATTCTGCAATGTTATGCCTGGCTTTATGCCGATTACAGTGCCACCAAGGCCCTGGTCAGGAAATACTGGACTTATTGGCTTGGTTCTTTCGCGGGCTATGGCCTCCTCACCGCCAAACGCCCTCCATTCAGGCCCAGGGTCTATTACGTGATCCTCAATTACTGAACCACACTTCCTGCAAACAAACTCGCCTCTATCCTCGTCAAAGACAACGTCCGTAGACCCGCAGTACTTACACATAAGTGTCCCGCTTTTTACTAATTTATTTGCCGTGACCATGACCACCACCCCTACCTCTCCTCCTTAAATCAATATCTCTCACGTACACCGACTTACCGACAAAGCCCCCAGGATTTGAGACCTGCGGGTCCGGCTTAATCAACCCGTATGGGGATTTCACAGGGCCTATGACATCGTATAGCTTCCCTACCCTCCTCATTGCATAATCATAAACGGTAATGCCAAGCGGCGGTACAAATGCCAGCTTAAGTACGAATCTCCTATCCTGGGATACATGTAGTACATCGCCTATTTTCTTGAACATCCAATGTATACGCCGTAAACCATATTTAAAAGTAATACTTTACGTCACGGAGAATACGGTTATATTACAACAATATCAGGTAAAGAATTACCGGGGTATGTATTTACTTAAGTTCAAGGGTTATGCGTTTTATGTATAATAACACGAAATAAATATAAACACGTAAGGTGAACTAACCGTGTGCTACTTGTAATAGCACTAGGTGGTAATGCCTTCGCTAAGGAGGGCGGTAAGGTCGGTTCACCCGAGGAGCAGTGGGAACGGGTTAGGCTCGCAGCGAGTGACGTGGCTGATATGATCGAGGAGGGGTTCGACGTGGTCGTTACCCATGGTAATGGACCACAGGCCGGTTTACTTGCCGAAAGGGTTGGTGATTACCTGAGCCTTGACATGATTGATGCAGCAACCGAGGGTTGGATGGGCTACCTAATAGCCAACGCCCTAACCAGTGAGTTTATGCGGCGGGGTATTCTGCGGAAACCCGTAGTAATTATTTCCAGGTCCATAGTTAATAAGAACGATCCTGCCTTTCAAAACCCCACGAAATACGTAGGCCCTCTATATGATAAGGAGACTGCGGATAAATTATCGAGGAAAAGAGGGTGGGTGTTCAAGTGGGATGCACGTGGTGGGTTTAGGAGGGTTGTGCCATCGCCAGAGCCCATGGATATAATGGAACTTGACGCAATAAAGCTACTAATTAGGGAGGGTTATGTACCCATTACTGTTGGTGGTGGAGGAGTACCCGTGGTGATGAATGGCGAGGCGAGGGGTGTTGATGCCGTCATCGACAAGGACCTGGCAAGCCAGGTATTGGCTAATTCTATTAACTCGGATTACCTATTAATACTCACGGATGTGGATTATATATATGTAAACTTCCGGAAAACCAACCAGGCTAGGTTGGTTGAGGTTGCGGTTGATGAAGTTGAGAGGTACTACGAGAATGGGCAATTCCCGCCAGGCAGTATGGGGCCTAAGGTGCTGGCTGCCATTAGGTTCCTAAGGAATGGCGGGAAGACGGCATACATAGGGCCGTTAGGAAGAGCCAGGGACATATTAAGGGGTCAAATTGGAACCAGGATAATACGAAGAGAGTAAGTTTGTTTTAAGACACGTAATTTAAGTACGCTTAACCTTTGCCGTTGTTAAACACATGTAGTACCTCCTTGCTTACATAGCCTCCCTTGAAAAGCGAACCCTTTAGTTCAGGTTGGTACTTAGGTATGACCCAGTAGATCATTAGTGGTACATAGATTAGGCCAGAGAGTAGGAAGGACAGTAGCCATGAGTTACTGAATATTATGCTGTGGTATGGTATAAAGGGCGCGTAGATTATGAACTCCACTACTGCGAATGTTACGAATGCCGCCGGGTTAATTCCCCTCCAGTACCTAAACCTACCCCTGCTCCAGAATACGTCAGTCAATTCAAACTTAAACCTCCTGATTAAGGCGTAGTCAAATATTATTATTCCCTCAACAGAGCCCAGCAACCCACCATACGTCAATAACCAATTATATAGGTAGCCGTAGGCTGAACCGTAAAATGTCCATGCCCCCAGTATGATTGAGATGGCAATCACCAACAGGGCGCCCCTGAACCAGGTGAATTTCCTTGGGAACGTGTTTGCGAAGTCGTATGCAGGACCCACGGTGTTTGCAAAAACATTAACTGAAAACGTAGCCAGCAGGAACAATACATTCAGAAATACAGCCAGTGTTGGTTGTAGGTATAGTGTTGATGCAAGTATTGGGTCCCAAATGGTTACATGGTATGCTTCCTCAATGGCTCCTGTCGTTGTGACGCCGAGTAACGCTATTACGAGCATCATGAACGGCATGGGTACTTGACCAATAGTCTGTGCAAACTGGCTTTTGGCGAACCTCGTGTAGTCAGGCATTGATAATGCCATGGTAGCCCAATAGGCTATGTTCGCGTTTAGGAAGGCCAGCCACGTAATCCAGTAATTAGTTCCAGCAACCGTGGGCTTCACTGAGAGTATTTGCCCGAAGTTCCAGTGGGAGATGCCCATGAAGTTATACCAAAGTATTAAAAAGCCGAGTAGGACCAAGGGTGCCGCAAGTCTTGCAAACCACTTAAGCGCCGGTTGCGCCTCAGGCACCGGAGAGAAGTAAAGTAGTAGGATTTGAAGCGCAATTATTACTGCGAAGGTAATCCAGAAGACCTGCGGGAAAGCCACGCTCAGTGTGTATGGATTCGCAATGCCCTTGGCCACGTAACTCTGCAGAACACCGAGCCTATGGGTAAGTATTGCGTATATGCCCACGGCGGCCTCCGTCATTATGTAGGTCTCTATTCCCCACCACCCTGCACCAATAATTGCCCTAATCCAGCTTGGAAAGACTGCTCCATAGACACCCCACCTGGTCCTCGTTAGGACCGGCTCCGGTACTCCATACCTCGCGCCACCATGGCTCTGTATTATCATTGGTATCAGGACTATTAGGTTGCCTAGAAACACGAGTAGTATTGAATCCAGTGTTCCCAAGCCAAGGGACAGGCCGACACTTGCCAGGGACCAGCTTGGCACTATAAAGGCCATTCCAAACCAAATAGCTGCATAGGTATACCAATCCCAATTCCTTTTCTTGATCGGTGTCGGATGAAAGTCAGTATTCCATAGATATTTCTCCTCTGGATACCCCTTTGTTAGTTCAATCTGGCCTCTTTTTAAGTCATAATTCACGGCCTCAACCCTATCCGTTGTGTATACCAAGACGCCCTCACGGAATTTCGAAATACCTTTATAAGAATTACCCATAACTTAAACCATAATTAGGAAAAATAAATAAGGTAAAACATGAATAGGGAATACATGAGAAACGTGGCCACTGCAGTATCAGGGAATGCATTAATAATCAGACTTAACAGGCCCGAGAAGAGGAACGCATTCAGTCTTGAATTAACCTTAAGCACCAGGGATGCGGTGGCGGCTGGATGCAGGGATTACGGAGGCGTCATAATCACAGGCGAGGGCAAGGTTTTCTCGGCGGGTCTCGACCTTGCTGAGGTTTACGGCTTTAAAACAATAGATGATTCAAGGAAGTATTTCTCAGCCATTAGGGACTTGGTCGTAACCATCGCTAATTGCGAAAGGCCAGTGATAGCCCTAGTGAATGGTTCCGCCTATGGCTTTGCAACGGAGTTACTGTACTTTGTTGACCATGTTGTTGCTGTTAGAGGTTCCGAGTTTTCCCTGCCTGGTATTAGGTATGGGCTTGTGCCTGTGACGCCGGCCTTTGCGCCTTACCTCTTCGGTATTTTGAGGTCCAGGTTCTTCCTTGACAGGGACTTCAGATTAGGCACTGATGAGGCTGTTGCCTGGGGCCTTGTTCATAGAGTTGTTGATAATGTCGATGAAGGATTGAGAGAATCCCTAGGCCTCATTGAAAAGATAAATGATGTGCCTCATGGCACTTACCTAGCGATTAAGAAATTGATGATCAGTTCATTAATTAGGGAAGCCAGTGATAGGTGGGATGAATTACTAAATACGTTGGCTGTGGAATCCCTGAAGCCCGAGGTTAAGGCGAGACTTGGGAAATTCCTTAGGAAATAATGTTATTAAGTATGGGCTTTATGTAATTCACGATGTCCACCATATTCAGTAGTGATGATTACCATGTGCTCATTAATAATGAGGTAATGATATTCAGGCCCACCAATGCCAATGCGCGGGTATTAATACTAACGCCGCCAGGCATTAAACCTCAGTTCTACTCAATCCTAGCCGTATTACTTACTAAGTCAGGCATCGAGGTCATGATGCCCAGATTACCCTTATCATGCAATCAAGTAAAACTTACGAAATTGGTTAGGAAGCTCTCTGGGGTTTATAGCCATGACCTCGTACTGCTACTTGGCTTTGACATTAAGGATTTAAACGAGCCTAAGTTGGTTATTGGATTTATCGGTGGGTTCATGACTAGGCAATTGGTGGAGAGCCGCGTACCTGGATCAGTCTTTGTAGTACCAATCAGTGACTGCGGCTGGATTGATGGAAGTATAACGAGTCCTGATTTAGTGATTGACGGAGACGCATTGTCGCTTAATGCCATGCTTAGCATTAGGGAGCTTGTTATCAATAAGGTCTTGCACATCCTAGGTGCAAATAAAAATAAATGGATCTCTGGAAAGTAATACATGTGAGGGTACCTTTATTCATTGAGTTTAATGGAAGGAATGTTCTGGTGATTGGAGGTGGCGCTGTTGGTACCAGGAGAGCCGTTAAGTTCCTCCTGGCGGGCGCGAATGTCAGAGTATTAAGTCTTGAGTTTAGTAATGAATTAATCCATTATGCCGAGCAAGGAAAACTCGAATTAATTAATGGTGATGCCCATGACTTGGAACTACTGAGGAGAAACATAGAGTGGGCTGACTTAGTTGTCATTGCGACTAACGACTCCGTGATCAATGAAAGAGTAAGGAAGACAGCCAGGGAATTAAGGAAGTTGTTTAATGATGCCACCAATGCCGAGGAAACTGAGGTTGTCGTGCCCTTTGAGGGCGAGATTAATGGCATAAGAATTGCCATAACCACGGAGGGGCTTAGCGGTGTCATCGCCAGGAGAACACTGGATAAGGTAATGAATTTCCTAAGGGAGGACGAGGAATTAATGAACATGGCCAGGGTTTGGTATGCGGTTAAGAGTAGGCTTAAGGAAACCGTCAGCGATGTAAGGACTAGGTTGAGTTTATACATGGAGCTTGATAATGATGAGAAATTCAATGAATTAGCAAGGAGGGGCTTAGTCGATGAGGCCCTAAACTACGTCATGAATAAGGCCTTATCCAGTGGCTAGAAGTCATTGGCTTCCAAAGGCTCGGTCACCCGCATCGCCTAGGCCAGGTACTATGTAACCCCTCTCATTTATCTCAGGGTCTATAGCAACAGTGTATATCTCGGAAAACGGGTATTCCCTGAGCACCCTTTCTATGCCGTACTTAGTTGCAATCACACTGGCTATAATAACCCTCTTGGGGCTTCCATATTTAAGGACGTGTTTGAGCACGGCAGTTATTGTGGAACCCGTTGCGAGCATTGGATCAGCGACTATTAACGTATCGTCTCCGAGAATCCTCGGTACCTTGACATAGGTTATCTCAATGTCAAAATCCAGTGAGCCAGGGCTATGCGATTCCTCAACCCTCCTCGCGCTAACGACGCCCATCCTTGCATTCGCGAATATCTTCACTAGGCCCTCAACCAGAGGCATTGCGGCCCTGAGCACTTGTATAATGACCACGTGGTCAAGGTCCCTAATCCTGACCCCCCTTGCCTTAACACCAAGTGGCGTCTCCACCTCCACGTTTTCTATGTCCATTGACTTCACTATTTCATAACCCATCAACCTACCAAGCCTAACGAGACCCTTCCTAAACTCAATCTGTTTCGTATCCCTATTCCTAAGTGTCGTTAAGATCGCCTGCGCCAATGGGTGATCTATCACGACGACTCTGCCCAAGAAGACCCGCCACTAGCATGGAGGCGCGAATTTAAAGAGTTTTCCCTAGCGAACCTTTAGTACTACCTAGTGATGAGAATGGTAGCCACTGAATAATGACGACGGTCCAAAGCGCTGAATACTTAATATGTCATTGCTCTTACGGAGTTTCCCGTTAATTCAAGAACCTCAAGCCTATCTGTATTTAGGTAGGTCTTCAACGTATTTATGAAGACCTCAATGCCCTTCCCTGGACTGAAAAATGGCGACTTGTATTGGGCACCGGAGGCGTACTTATGCCCGCCACCACCGAGCCTTGCGGCCACCTGCGTGCAGTCATATGGACTGCTCCTATCAGCACCGCAGTAATACCTGAAGGTCCTCCTGTCCAGTCTGAGTAGTATGTTTACCATCTTGGCGCCCCTGTGCTGAAGTTCAATGGTTAATTGCCTGTAGGATATACCGAGATTTACCGGGCTGTAGATATTAATTACCTCCCTAATTGGTATCCTACTGGCGATCTCAAGCATGAGCTTCTTAGCCCTATAACCCCTATTCACAAGGTCACGTATTTTGACATTATTCAATGAGCCAAGCCCATTAACGGCTAGGCTCCTCACAATGTAGATCTTCTCATTATATGACGCAAACCTAACCGCCAAATCAAGCTTCTCAGCCTCATCACTTGTTACACTAGCTGTGTCCGTCTCTATGGCAACCTTAACCAAACTATTCGCCACAGGATCGCCCTCTAAACCAAAGGCCTTCATGGCCATTAATGCAGAACAGGGGGCCTCTGGGTCGTAAAACTCAACCTTGGCACAGGGCTTGTTAGTCCTGTGATGATCAGCCCTTATCAGGGCTTTGCCTGGGCATGGTAGATCTGCTACGAAGGTCCAGAAAAGGCGTTTAATCCACCAGGACCTATTGACCTCGCTCGGTGCGGCAAGGACCACAACGCCGTTTGAATACTTCCTTAGGAATAAAGCTGCGCTCGTTATACCATCAACGTCACCACTATCACAAAGTGCCAATGGCCTATTACTCAGCTTAGCCCACAATGCCGATAAAAACCTCCTCATGAACAAGTAATCGCTGATTAAATTTTCTTAAAATTATTTTTCCTTAAGATATCTTGAACAAACAGGGCAATTATCAACCCTACTAAGCTTTATCTCATCAATGACCCAATTCTTACCATCAATAATTAATAACTTATTAATGAGGGGCTCGCCTATCCCCGTTATCAACTTAATGACCTCGGTCGCCTCTATCGAAGCCACAACACCAACCACCGGACCAATAACGGGGCAGTAACCCACGCACTGAGGTAATGACCTGGCATGAACCAACTCAAAAAGGCAGGGAGTCCTACCCGGTATTATTGTCGATACTTGCCCGTACCAACCATTCACCGCGCCATGGACCAGGGGTTTCCTCAACTTAACAATAGCCTCGTTAAGTACTTGCCTACCTAACCAATTATCAAGAGCGTCAACCACAACGTCCACGCCATCGAGAACCACCTCGGCATTCTCCTCCACCAATGCATCATTTACGGGCTTTATTTTAACTGTTGGATTAAGGGCATGGAGCCTACTGATTGCGACCTCAACCTTTGGCTTACCAACATCCTCCTCCCTATACAGTAATTGCCTGTGAAGATCCGTTACGCTGATGGTATCGTAATCGACTATCGTTAACTCACCAACACCAGCACCAGCAAGGTACATGGACACCAGTGAACCAAGGCCGCCAAGTCCAATCACGGCAACCCGAGCCCTCGATAATTTCTCCTGACCCTCCTTACCGATAACCGCGACTTGCCTTGAATACCTATCAATTAATTGTATGGAACTCATACTAAAGTGACATAACTTATAAATTAATAAGAATTAGGTACTTCGTCAATGCCATGAGGAGCGTCAGGTCGTCATTACCATATTTGCCAATACTCATGATTAGGGTTGGCTCAGGAGCCAATACGTTCCTGATCTCTTACTTATCACCAGGTAATAACTTAATGATAGGCATAATACTTGCCTCATACCCGTTCGTGGAGGCCCTTAGCTCATTCATAGCAGGCTACATGGCTGATCGACTGGGCAGAAGACTAACGCTTATCCTTGGGTATACCTGGATACTAATATTCATGGTAATGATATACCTGGCAATCACCCTGGTGAAAAACCCATTATTAACTGCAGTATTTAATGGCGTAATGGGCTTTGGAGCAGCCCTTGTCCTTGTATCAGCACTGGCCATGATAACAGACCTAACGGAAAGAAACCATAGGGGATTGGGCATGGGTATTTTCGACTTCATGAACATATTTGGTTATGCACTGGGCTACATGATTGGATCCATCCTATACCAAGTAATGGGGAATTCCACCGCATTCATGGCATTACTGGCATTATTGTTAATATTCTACGTAGCCATCATCAGCTACATAATCGAAACAAAACCCAGCGGTGGATCAGTATACCTAAATCCACTAAGGGGTGTTTCAAGGAAGGTAATACCGACGCTACCCATTTGGTTTTCAATAACCATGATACTTGGCGCCGCAATATACTCAGGCAGGGCAATAGGAAGTATTAAGGGCGTCATGCCTATACACGTGGGCGCCTTATTCCTAGGCGCGACGCTTGTGGTTGGCTTGGGCTCCGTATTCTTTGGGTACATGTCGGACAGGCTTGGTAGGTTGAGAATGATGAGCATCGGGGTTACCGGCGTGGCGATTGGGTTAATGATATTAGCGGCACTACTACTAATGGGTGTGAATCCCATAATTGCTGTTGCAGCGTCAGCGCCGTTCATCTTCATGGCATCTGCCGTGGTACCATCAATACTGGCATTAACCGGAGATGAGGCATTAATAAGCATGAGGGGTTCGGCAATGGGCCTATACAGCCTAGTACTCGGGTTCGGCATGGGGTTGGGCAGCATCCTGGGTAGTTACTCATACGTGAAGTTGGGACTCGGTGGGATAGCATTATTAGCCCTGTTGGTCTTCATAATGGCATTTATATTCTACGCGATACTTAGGGCGATCCTCCTCAAGAAATGAGTTGGTAACGAATGACCAATTGGGCATTACCATTCTTACCCCTAAACTCAATAATTGACGCGTTAACCTCCTCACGCAGTGTAATCGCCAGGGGAAAACCAAGGACCTTAAGCCTAGCCTTCACCGAACCAAGGACTGACCTAGGTAGCTTAAGCTCATCACCAAGCCTCTTAACGACATCCTCAACAACACAATCAGTGTAATCCTCACCACAACCCTCAAGCTCAGCCTCAATAACATCACCACCTACGTGCTCAACATACCTAACAGCACCACCATCCAAAACCCACTCGCCATGGTAATCACCAAGCCTGACATCAACTATTGAAAACACGGAGTAAAATTAAAACAACGAAATTAAAAAACTAAGGTAACATAAAACCTTAAAAACACAAAACAAGAAATAGAGCACGGGCCCGTAGCTCAGCCAGGTAGAGCGGCGGGCTTTTAACCCGTAGGTCGTGGGTTCGAATCCCACCGGGCCCGCCACTTTCCCATTCAACCCCTCATCATAACGTGACCGAGTCATTCCCGATCCTCATGTCAGTCATTCCTGGAAAACTTATATACGTGTTTTCCCAGTAACTACTGACAGGGCTATGGTTGATTGTCAGTTAATCGACATCGAGCAAATCACGCCAGAGCAAAGGCGTGAAATAATCCTTTATTTAATTAATAATAAGAATACTAAGCCTAGGGACCTTGGTGTCGACTCATCATACATCGGCAAGGTGAGACGTGGCGAGGTTAGGGTTGGCGATGGCTTACTATGCCAAGCCCTCAAGTTCCTCGATGACCAGGAATTGGCGCTTTTGCTAAGGGGCATTGTCCCGGAGAGGAGGGCCAGCTTTGGCGATGTGGTTAGGGTAGTGGCTACCGCAAGGGTTGACCCAACCCTGAGGGAGTTCCTCCTGGGCTTGATCAAGGAGTACCTGGGTGACTACCTAACCGCGATACAGGGGATGTACAGGGTTGGCGAGGGCGACATTGAGGAGTTCATCAGGGCCAAGCGTTTGAAGGGCTTGAGTGAGAAGACTATTCGTGACGAGGTCAAGTACATTAGGCGTGCACTGGCCGAGTTGGATTGGACCCTAACGCCAGAGGGCATTAGGGAGTACCTGGCTAGCCTTAGGGAGGATGGGGAGGACTACGTCCTCAAGCACACGACCTACAGCCTCAAGTCACTCCTGAAGGAAGTCCTCAAGCCCAGGAACCCCAGCCTCTTCAGCATGCTCTATAACTCATTCACGGTATTCAAACCAAAGAACCACAATAGGACTAAGCTACCCACACTTGAGGAGCTTAGGCAGGTACTCTCGAAAATCGAGAGCATTGAAGCAAAGACTTACTTCATAATCCTGGCGGAGACTGGGCTTAGGCCAGGGGAGTCATTCCTCATTACAATGGATGATGTTGACCTTGAGCATGGCATGCTCAGGATTGGGAAAATCACTGAAACCAAGAGGGCATTTGTAGCCTTTCTTAGGCCTGAAACGCTTGACTTCATTAAGAGTCAATACCTGCCAAGGCGTGACAAATTCGTGAGTGGAATAACCAAACCCATTGAAGCCAGTGGCTTATTCGGGGATGAGGTTATTGAGAGACTCAAAAGCAGGTTCCTACCATTTGACCAGGGTAGGCTTAGGCGTGAGATTAAGGAGGCTACCAGGCAAGTCCTTAATAGGGATTTCGAGCTTTATGAGCTTAGGAAATTCTTCGCCACCTGGATGATCTCGAGGGGAGTACCAGAGAGCATTGTTAACACGCTCCAAGGCAGGGCACCACCCTCGGAGTTCAGGGTCTTGATTGAGCATTACTGGTCACCAAGGCACGAGGAGCTTAGGCAGTGGTACCTAAGGCATGCGCCGTGCCTGCTATGTCGAGAAACTTGAAAGGTGGCAGAGAGCGAACAAGATGGAGTGAAGATTTCAATGGAGTATTGAAAGTTTAGCAATGGTTTTAACCTGTTTATTACAAAAATACTCCAGGAAAGGACTCCACCGAGTAACAAGCCCTAAGCATTATTAATCACAAAGGCATAGGAACCAAACACGCGCTGCCCTCGAGAAGTCAATCCCTCCCAAGGGGACCAGTAGCGCTAGCCACATCATGCTCACCAAAATGATCCTCTTTCAAAACACTGCCTCAGCAAGGGCAATAGTTTGGTCGTAATGTACAGCCTTTCTCCGCCGCGGATACTGACAATGAGGATTCACGGAAAATCGAAACATGACCGAGAGTTTCTACATGCATTATGTAAACTGACTAAGCATAACATTCATAAATCAACTAACGATTTACCAATGTAAGTGCCTGTGAATGGAGAGGTGAAGATGTGAAGGTGGTGAAGGATGAGTAGTGGTTTTGTTCATGAGGAGGAGGTTAATATTAGGCTTGCTGATGCACTGAATGAGTTGGGCCTTGACTGTAGGCCTGAGAGGGTTAGTGGTAGGCGTAGGCCAGACATCAGGTGCTTCCACAACGGCTTAATAATCGGCATTGAGGCATCCTACCAGGCGCCTGATGCCGAGGGCGATGCAAGGAATAGGGTTGACCAGGGGCTTGTCGACTTAGCAATAGCCCTGCACTACCCAATTAGGTACCGTGATGTGGCTGGTAAGGAACTCGTGGAGCAAATCAAGAGGTCGCAATTCAACGTAAAAATCATCGTACCCAAGTACGTTAAGATGGGCTCCTTGCTTCAGTTCATAATCCAGCAATTGGGGAGGAAGAAATTGTTGACCGAGTGGTTCGCCGTTGATATACCCACATTAATTAATGTGATTAAACACGCGGTGGACTACTTAATTCAGGAGAGTGAGGTTGAGGAGGAATTGGAAAACACCATACAGGTAATTAATAATTTCGTTGATTCATTAAAAAACCGTGGGGTGTATGAGGGTATTTACGAGGTTATGTACAGGCTTTATGGAATGCAGAGCCCGAGGGATGAGGACCTAGTCCTAGCCCAGGCAGCACTATCATTACTACTAACGGCGACATTCTACGAGCACGTTAGGAACACTCACCCAAGGCTAGGGCCATTGAGTGTGTATGTGGAAAAATACGGTGCAATTGAGGGCTTCAAGAGGGCTCTTGATGAATTACTGAAGATTGATTATAGGGAGGCCGTTAGATTGGCAAGGGAGATTCTCGATAGACTGCCGTCAAACGCTACTGGTAGGGTTAGGGATTTGATTGATAAGGGTGTTGGCATTGCTCAAAACAGGACGTTCCTTAGGCGCGATTTCGCAGGTAGGGTCTATCACAGGATCACTGGGGATATTGCGACGAGGAAGGGCTTTGCAACGTTCTACACGCAGGTACCCGCCGCGTACCTACTCGCCACGTTAGCAATTAGGGCATTACTGGGCCTTGAGGATGAAATCAAGAGGGCCATTGATGGGGTTGGCAATCCCGAGGAACTCATCCATAGGATTAAGGAAGTCAAGGTTGCAGACCTAGCCTGCGGTAGTGGCACACTCCTCACTGCGAGTTACTCGGCATTAATGAACGTGTTAACAGCCCTTAAGCATTATAGTGGGCTTGATCTTGACTTGAATGACTTGGGTAAGGCATTGATTGAGGAGGGCATCTACGGGGTTGATGCGCTTAAGTATGCTGCTCAAGTCACGGCGATAAACCTAGCCCTAATGAGCCCGGGCAATATCAGTAGGGAGAATATTCACACAATATACCTGGGCTACATACCCGAGAAGAACCAGCCATGGTTAGGCTCACTGGAGCTTTTAAACAATGGTAAGAGGGTTGGCGGTATACTCTCGTTTATAGAGGGCTACAGGATTGAGGGTATTGAGAAAGTATCGCTGGAGGGTAGTGAGGGTCAGTTCCAGTTGCCCGAGAGGTTCGACCTAATAATCATGAACCCACCATTCACGAGGGCCACGGGCAGAGTAAGTGAAGAGTTTGGTGAAGGTAGGGGACTATTCGGATTCATAACCGAGGAGAGGTATAGGGAGAGGTTGCTCAAGCGCTTCAACGAGGTTAGGAATAAGGTTAGGGAGGATTTAAGGGACATCGCCAAGGACCTCGCCACTAGGGAGAACCTACCCAGCATAATCAAGGAAATAATTAACGGTGAAAGAGATGAATTCAGGCAGTACCTAAGCATTGGTCAGGCGGGTGAGGGCCTCCTATTCCTATACTTGGCCTATAGGTACGTAAAGCCGGGCGGCGTGATAGCCTTCGTACTGCCTAGGAACGTCCTCTCTGGCGTCAGCTGGTTCCTAGCGAGGGCATTATTGGCCAGTAGGTTCCACGTTAAGTACGTCATAGTGAGTAGCGATACCAGCGATACCGAGGACGGTTACAACTTCAGTGAGGGTACAAGCCTGAGCGAGGCACTTATAGTGGCTAGGAGGGTTGATAATCATGAGCCCAATGAGGAGACAAGGTTCATAGTACTCATGAGGAAACCAAAGGGCGTCATTGACGCAATGCTCCTCGCAGACAAATTACTAACTGGCAGTGACACTACCTACTACGGTGCCTCAGTAAGGGTTGTACCCAGGAATACTTTACTCAATACAATAATTAACTGGAATATTCACACAATACCTGATGAGGAATTACGAAACATAGTTGAGAGTATTATTAATAATGGCGCCATTAAACTATGCGATGTATCCGTAAAAATACCAATTACGTACTTCAACGAACTAATAAGCGATATGGGCGTTAATAGAGGAGGTGATATAATTGAAGCCTTTAACCTACCGAAGAGAGGCACACGGGTTGACTGCAATGCACTGCCAAGGAGCCCCATTCCCAATTCAGTACCCATGCTCTGCAGTGGTGAGGAGGAGTTGAGGATGACCATGCTCGTTAAGCCAAACGCATGGGTCGTGGGCAGTGGGCCCAGGGCTGAGAGAATAATCAAACTGAGGTCTAGGCTACTGGTCCCCGATAGGGTTAGGTGGAATACCTGGAGGGTCATTACTGTTTACGGCGATGAACCGTTAATAGCCAATAGGTTCTTCATGGTTAAGCTCAAGGACGAAAATGCGAGTAAAGAAAAAGCGTTAGTGACCTGGTTAAACACTACATTTGGATTATTGATAATATTGGCTAATAGGGAGGAGACCGAAGGAGCACTAACAAGGTTAAATATTGGTCAGTGGAGGGCGTTGCCGATACTTGATGTGAGCAGATTAAGCATTGATACGCTTAATGCAATAGCTAAAGTATTCGATACGTATGCGAATAAGGAGTTCAAGAGGATACCTGAGCAATACGGCGAGGATCCCGTCAGGTTGAGCTTCGACCTTGATTTCCTAAGGGCACTAAGCCCAGGAATTAATGAGGACGAGGTGAGGACGTGCTTAATTGACTTGTATAAGAGGTTGGGCACTGTGTTAAAAACGTGGATAGGCACATGAGCGACCCAAACCAATGCTCCCCACGTTAACACCCTCCATGTTATCTACCTGACCTCCTCCCCGTCCTGAAGGGCGAGGCTTTAGGTACATCAATGTAAATTCGTGCCAGCTAAATTCATCTAGTAGTTTCTACATGCATACTCTGCGACGAGCCACTGCCTGAATGACCAGG
Organism: Vulcanisaeta souniana JCM 11219; assembly: GCF_026000775.1. GTDB lineage: Archaea > Thermoproteota > Thermoprotei > Thermoproteales > Thermocladiaceae > Vulcanisaeta > Vulcanisaeta souniana. The sequence goes on from NZ_AP026830.1 coordinate 1,209,559, forward strand.
TCTTGGCCTCAGAACCACAGGGCTCACTCGGGTAAGGAAGCGGCTGCTGTGAGTTCGAACCTTTAGGAGGTTCTTCACCACATGGACGCAGAGTCCATTCTGACCAGGCAGTGGTACCTCAAGCACTTGCTTGTGAATGTAGTTAGACTTATTTACTATTGAGAATTATTTACTTGATGAGTAATAATGAGTTGGCTGAGGACTTGGTGCTCTTCATATTGGGTGAGACTGGTGGGCAACTTAGGGGTGCCACTAGGCTTCAGAAAATAGCCTTCCTAATAGTCATGGAGACTGGAGTAAAGGGTATAGAGTTTGAGCCAAGTGAGTATGGGCCATACTCACGCGATATAGCGAATGCAGTTAAGGAGCTCGAGAAGAGAGGCTTAATAGTGGTGAGGCATGAGGTAGTCCCCGAGTCTGATAAGGGTTATAGGGAGGTTTATGAATTGGCAAGTAGGGATGCCGCGAAACACGCCAAGGAAAGGCTCTTTGGTTGGCATGTCATAAGGAGGGGCATTGCCAGGGACATTGTTTGGCTGTGGAAGGACGCACCATTAATAGCGTTGATAGAGTACGTATACCGCAAGTACCCAGAATACGCAGCAAAGAGCCTAATTAAGGATAAGGTCGAGGATCTGGTTAAAGCCCTAAGTAGGATGTACTCATTATGAGTAGCGTCGACTACCTATTTAATTGGTTAATATCATTATTCGAAAAGATGCTTAGAAATGCCCTAGATGATGTTTACAATGCCTTCCTACAATACCTGAATATTGGCCTTCATTGGAGTAACTATATTAGTGATGTAATGAGGAATAATCCACAGTTAATAACGACGGAGATAAATCAAATAGTAAACCTATTATTATTGGCACGCAATGATGTGGAGACTCAATACCCATTAAGCGTGGTAAGGGGAACGGTGTTTTACCGTTATGAAGTGCTTATGAGTCTCCTGCCGCGCTTCCTTGACTTAATAATTGATGCCCACACGATGGTTGGCAATGCCCTGAGGAGGCTTAGGTTGATCTCGATAGGCGTAGTGGCCATGTTAATAATTGTGGTGCTATTCACCCCTGCCGTCACGATATACGTGCCACCATTTGCGGAAATCCACATGATCATATACATTGCATACATAGTGCTTCTTTACGTACTGGCATCATTACTCATATACTCACTGGTCTACGTAATACACGTAACAGTTAGTGTTAGGAGGCGGCTCAAGGAATTATTAAATGTAATGAATGAGGTTGGGCTGCTGTGATCCTACTCAATCCCAAGCCTCCTCAGGGTTTGCTTCGAGAACGCCCAGTATAGGTCTGCCTCATCGAAGCACTTCACCCTACCCCTATCCTCAATAGGCTTGGTGGCTCTAGTCAGGGCCCTCTCCCTCCTAGCCCTGGCTTGGTTAATGGCATTAGTCAATTGAGGCTCGACATCGTCGAGCCACCTCCTCAAGCCCTCGATATCGCCCCTAGCCAGGTAATCCCTGACCGTTCTAATAATCGAGAGCCTATCCATCGCCTCATGGAGGCTCTGTTTTTAATTAGGACTTCAGCCTGAAGAAGCCCCTCCCCTGCCTCGCTGATCTAGCGACCTCGTACTCATTCCTCGCTATAGCGAGGATAGTATCACGCCACTGCCTAAAGAACTTATCCTGCGGGACCTCGTACTTAACGGCTAAATCCTTCATGTAGTCAGTAATATAATGCACTGCAGGACTATAGGGTAGCACGCTAGTGCCCCTCATGGGGACTCCCCTAGCCTTCAACTCATTGGCAGTATTATCCCCAGGAAATGCCTGGTTCACAATTAGGAACACGTCAGGCTGGGCCAAGCCCAGTTGGGCACGCTGGTTAATCACGGCACTGACCAGGCCTAGGACCTCCATCGCCTCATCCTGATGCGTACTCCCAGCCTTGACCACCACATTCACGATCCTAGACATCATTAGGACAGCCCACGCGAGGGGCTTGAATATTGCCGATGGCACGTCAATGATGACAAGGCTCGGTTTGTGTATAAGGAGCTTGTTCACAATCAACTCGGCAATGTCATTATAGAGTGCCCAGCCCACCTGGTCTGGGTCATTACTCATTCTCGAGAGTACGTATGAGAGCGCCCAGTCAATACGATGAGCCTCAATCGTGCCACTGGTGATCAGGGCTATCTGCTGGGTTAACTGTGGCGTGATGTTAGGGCTGGAGTCCTGGTACGGGTAGTACCTGGCAGTAATGTAGTTCCAGAAGCCATTAGTCCCTAATGGCGGGACACCCAATAGCTTCGATAGGGTACTATTCGCACCATAGGCTAGGTCAATGACTCCAATAGTCCCAAACCCACTCCCAGCCTCGCCCAAGGCGTAGGCAATATTAGCAGTAATAGTGCTAGTACCCACGCCACCCTTCCCTCCGGCTAGATTCACGATTATCGGCACCTCAATTGGGATGGACTTGCCCTGCACGAGTCGATTGCGGGGCTCGCCTTTAATTAGGATTAGAGGATGGTGAGGGAGGAAAAATTAATTTTGATTTTGAGTTTTTAAATCAAGATAGGCTACCTAGCCAGTCACGTAGCCACTGTACACCTTACCATTAGGCGATACTGCCTGTATCTGGTAGGCACTACCGAGACCGCACGAGCCAGTCAGGTCAATCGTGACTCCAGAGCCCGGGCTTATTACCTGCCTACCCCAACTCGTGAATGTACCACTGGCATTATACAGCGTCAGTGAACAGCCACTCGGTAGCGTGCCTGGTAGGGTTAGTAGCTTGTTACCACTCGTGTCGTAAATATTCACTGCAACCACGGTTATGGTACCACCACTGGCAGTCATTTGTACAGTCAAGCCCTGCGTCCCAACGAGGCTTGACGTCACCGTCAGCGTCCCAACATTGGCTATAGTCTTTGACACCGGCCCATAGACTAGGAACACTACCACCAGCCCAATCACTAGCACTACTACCCCAACTATTATCCATAGCATGTTTCCTATCTCGCCCGCTCTAGCCCTGTCCATACTGGTCAATGAACGAGCCAGGGGCTATTTAATTAGCCCTTTAACCGTAGGCTCGTTATCACATTCCTCGCGTCAGTAACCGTGAAGGAGCCCCTTAGAGGCTCTAGGACTAGGGACATTCTAGAATAATCAATAACGACCTTCGAGAGGGACTCCCTCAACTCACTACTCCACTGCCTGGGGTCCTCTGTGACTAGTCTCGTGAAGGCTGTTAGGTACGCGATAGTGACTTCTGGCGCGACTCCAATCGATAGGCCCCACTTGATTGCCTCCTCAATACTCGACTCGGTGAAGAAGTGTAGGAGCCACTTGATGGCTTGCTCGCAGACACGCCTATTCTCCCTGCCACAATGCTTGGCTAGCCTCCCTGGGTTAGTCCTGGGTTGCTTGAGTCTTAGCCTCACGCTAGTCCTCTTTAGCCTACCCGAGGCTAGCATTCCAATGACTTGGTCAATACTAGCCGAGTACTGGCCCACCAGGCGTAGCGCCTTCTCGTCAAGCTGGAGCCCACCCACGGGTGGGCTGGGGAGTTGGCTTTAATTAGGATTGGGATTGAGTCCTCTGCCTAATGACCCTGACCCATGGGTTGTCCTCGAAGTCCAGTCCCTGGCTCTGGGGCTCTGTGGATTCTAGCCTCTGGGGTTCTGGAGTCACTAGCCTCTGAGGCTCTGGAGCACTGGAGCCCAGTAGGCGCCTCAATGCCTCATTGACAATGTCACTCACGGTCCTACCCTCATTCCAAGCCCTCAACTTCAGGGCAATATAGAGGCCCGGCTCAATATAAACCCTCAGGGTCTTATAACCCAACCTCTTATAATTCCTACGAGTCATGACCACAACCCCTAAAGTACTCCTCCAAAGCCTCATTAATCATCCTACCACTAGACCTAGCCCTAAGGACTAGGGCTAGGTATAGAAGAGGCCTCACATAAACATGGACGGACTTATAACCATGCTCCCTATAACCACGACCCACTGGCATCACCTCGGGCACGCCAACGAGAGGCTCCCACTGGGAGCCAGGTAGGCTAGGCATGGACCGCACTCGTAGACGCCGGAATTATTCGTGGGCGTTATGACATAACCCTGGGGGCACTCTAGAGTATTATTAATGATGGGTGGACTCCACGATCTAATGGATGACGCCCACGCCCTAGCCTGGCTCGTGCTGATGTAAATCATCATTAGGTATGCCAGCATTCCAATGGCTATCCCGAGGAAGACCAAGCCTACAATCAGGGCTAGGCTCGCCACGATTAGGCTAGGGGCTGGCTCTTAATTAGGTTAGGACGCCCACTGGTGGGCTTGGGGCGTGGATAATGTAAATACAGTACCTATACGGGGCTGGCACAGTACCAGCCCCACACGCGTAGGGACTCGGGGGCTTTAGAGCCTCCCCACTCGCGAGGACAATACCCTTGATTGGTGTGGGGGCGAAGGTCCAGACCACCTCCACGTAGTACTCATTACCCTGGGTGTGTAGTATAGCCACCATCGTCGTCTCGGTCCTAGTCATAGAGAGGACCCCAACAAGGCTCCCGCTAATCCCCCTCGCCAAGCCGATGAATAGTATGCCCAGGACCACGATGAGGGTTATACTAATGACCACCCATGGGATGAACTCACTAGCCATGCTAGTCACCTACCCGTGGCATTCACTGCCCTGAGGAATGCCGTGAGTAGGGCATTATTCGCATTCACGGTATTATTGACTGCATAAAGCTCCCTAGCCACTTGACTCAATAGGGCATTATTCTGGACTAGCGTATTATTCAGGCTCTCGATTACAATGCCAGTCTGGTTAAGGGCGTAGGCGTTAGTCATGGTTACATTAGTCAAGTAACTAATGATGGTTAGGGTCCTATTCGCGAGTGTCGTATAATTCCTAGCCAGGGCATTGTACTGGCTAATACAATAGATTGTAGTGTACCTGTAGTACACTGCCATATTATAATTCGCAATGTTCGAGGCGAAGAATAATACCGCCAATACCCAACCCACTACGGCGATTCCAATTAGAACCCAAGCCCTGGCTCCATACAACTCCATACCAGCCATGGAATTGGCCCTGCCTTTAATTAGCCCTAGCTCCAGCCCTAGCCATGGCTAGGGCCTTATTCGCGAGCCAAGTAATGTGCTTACAAGGCTTCCTATACTGGAAGGCTGGGCAGGTGCAGGAGCCAGTGATCCTAACCGCGGGCTCCCCACCTAGACTAGTCCATTCAATGAGGACCCTAGCCACGTACCACTTATTAGCATCAGCCTCACTCCTAACCAAGCCCCTGGCATAAATGGCACTCCCATAGTCCCTAAGGGTTAATAGCCTAACCCAGTGCCTAGTCATTCCTAATTATACTACTACTACATTGATTTAATACTAACGCCCTCGCTCAGGCACTCGATACTACCAGTATCGATAACGCACCTAGCCTCAGCCCACATCCTCCTGATCAGACTGTAGTCATCGGGGTTACTCGAGAGTTCACTGAGGAAGCCACTAAACACGCTGGGTAGTGGCCTGGTGAAGTCAGCCCTGGCTGGAGTGTGCACCTCCACGACCCTCTTATTCTCCATCCTCACTGCAATAATGAACTCACTAACCAAGTGACTAGCCCCCCTAATCCCAAGCCTCTCGAGCCTGTCAATAAGCTCCTCTAGGCTCCCGGCGTGTAGGTTGCTAACGCCACCGTGACCACTCGTGACAGCCCTAACCCAAGCCCTCGCGTCCCCAGGGCTTAGAATCTCATTCACGAAAACGAACTGGGCTCCAGTCCTCATTGCATCCGCAATGAGCTCAGCCTTCGTGATGGCACGGGCGCCAAGGCCAGTACTGGCTCGCGTGTTGAGGACTGCATAGGTCCTGTCGGGCAGGACCCTGAACTCATCAACATCCTGGACAGCCACAACCCTAACCCACGGTGGATACGTATTCATAATCGCCGACGTGAGTGTAGTCTTGCCACTACCCATTGGGCCATAGACGAGCACGCCCCTAGGCTCGCCATCCCTCGAGTAAGGCTTAACTCCTAGACTAGCCAATAATAACTTGCCAGCGGTCTCCACGTTAATGGAGCCACCAGCAATCAACCGACCCAGGTGCCACGGCTTCGAGGGGTGCTTCCTAAATGCCACCACATAGCCCGAGACTGGCTCGGCATGCATTGTGACCCTAAGCCTCAACTCCCCGTCAGTAGCCATACCCCTCGGGTTAAAGGCGGTGACTGGGGTCCTAGTCCTCTCGCTAGCCTTATTAATAATATAGGCATTGAAGGTGACTGGCTCCCCACCACCCACATCGCTAGTGAGGAGCCTGGGCTTCCTCCCCTCATTCTCCAATTGGCACTTGTTAGGCATTATGACGACTGGGTGGTAGGCATCACCAAAGCCCCTAACCCTAGCGAAGACCATCGGCTCACCATCCACGCCTGGGGCATCAATGACCAGGTCCTGGAGTTCATCCCACGCCAGGAGTGGCGTTATTACAGAGTACTCCA